>NZ_DALZYO010000034.1:0-64172 GCF_031988165.1 Neobacillus sp. | reverse complement strand
GAGTAGGACGTTGCCAGGCATGTGTAAAGGACAATCCGAGAGGATTGTCCTTTTTGCTGTTCAGAAGGGTAACCTAGAAGAGATAGAGAGTAAAAGGGAACGTACTCTTAAAAAGTAACCAAAAAAGAGGATCTGAGAAGGGTCGTACACAAAGGCTCTTTTTTCATAGCTTGTTGCTTTTATTGAAACTTAAGGACGATCTGACCATTACCCTTCGATTCGCTGATATATCAAAAAAAAGCCACGGATAAGCTGAAAATAGCAAGACCTTTTAGAGAAAAATTGGTGGAATTCTCAATTAAAATCATAAAGCGAATAAAAATTACCATTCTAATCAAAGGAATTAGGCAAATTTAGTAAGAAAGCAACAGTATTTTCGAAGACAGCCTACACAAAAAACAAGCTGCTCCTAAAATCAGTAGGTAAAATTACTCGAACCTACCTGACAATTACCTCTGTTGAATTTATCGAATTTCACCACTAATCACCAAAAATGCTTCAATAAAAACTTTTAAATAATCGCAGGTTTTGCAACCGTGCGATTTGGAGAAAATCATTAGTAGTGAATCGTTGCATCTACATAAGAATTTCAGTATAATTTATGTCAAATATAGTCAAAGTCAGAAGATAGGGGGTGGGAGGATGAGAAACATCTCCGATATAATCGAGAAATATCTAAAACAAGTATTGGAAATGAGTGAAGAGGATCTTGTTGAAATTAAAAGAAGTGAAATCGCTGATAAATTTCAATGTGTTCCTTCACAAATCAATTATGTAATCAATACCCGCTTTACCATTGAAAGAGGATATATTGTTGAAAGCAAACGGGGCGGCGGCGGTTATATTCGGATAATTAAGGTTCAATCACATGATTTGGCGCATTTAATTGACCAATTGCTTTCACTCGTTCAGAGTCGTATTAGTCAAACAAGCGCCGAAGACGTCATTATCCGTCTTGTTCAAGAGGAAATCATTACCAAACGGGAAGCGAAAATTATGTTAAGTGTAATTGATCGTTCTGTTTTATATATTGATCTTCCATACCGGGATGAATTAAGAGCAAGAATGTTAAAAGCTATGTTAACTTCCTTAAAATATAAATAATATTTGCTGCTGGAGAGGTGAGAGTATGATTTGCCAAGAATGTAATCAAAGGCCTGCAGCACTTCATTTTACCAAAATCATTAATGGTGAAAAGACAGAGGTGCATCTTTGTGAGAAGTGTGCACAAGAAAAGGGCGAGATGTTTATTTTTACTGGAGAATCGGGTTTTGCGTTTAATAACCTGTTGGCAGGGTTGTTAAATATTGACCCTGCTTTTCAAAAGCCAAGCGAAAGCCCGTTTCATCAGGAGGAAATCCTTCAGTGTGACTGCTGCTCGATGACATTTCCACAGTTTTTAAAGGTAGGGCGCTTCGGTTGTACCCATTGCTATGATACATTTAAGGATCAGCTAAAACCGGTATTAAGACGTCTTCACAGTGGAAACTGGACACATAACGGGAAAATTCCGAAAAGAATCGGCGGGGGCATTCACCTCCGTAAACAGATTGAAGAATTGAAAAATGACCTTAGAGAATCCATCTCCCATGAAGAGTTTGAGAAAGCCGCGGAGTTAAGAGATGAAATACGGACGTTAGAGAAAAAATTAGCTGGAAGTGAAAAGGGAGGGGAATAACGTGTCGCTTGAACGATTTCTCAATCAAGCTGTCAGCTCTTGGATGAGCGAAGAAGGACCTGACTCGGATATTGTCCTTAGTTCCCGAATTCGTTTAGCCAGGAACTTCGAAGATTATAAATTTCCAACTATTTTTTCACATGAAGAAGCAAAAATGATTATTGTAAATATGGAAGAAATTTTAGGAAGATCACGTTTTCAAAAATTTGGGCAAATGGAATTGTTGAAAATTGATGAATTACAGCCACTTCAAAAAAGGGTGTTAGTAGAGAAGCATTTGATCAGCCCTCAACTAGCTGAAGAATCACCGTATGGTGCTGTTTTATTAACCGAAAATGAAGAAGTTAGTATTATGATTAATGAAGAGGATCATATTCGAATTCAATGCCTGTTCCCAGGATTGCAATTATCCGAAGCCTTAGATGCTGCTAATGAAATTGATGATTGGCTTGAAAGTAATATTCAATATGCGTTTGATGAAAAGCACGGTTATTTAACCAGCTGTCCTACAAACGTGGGAACAGGTCTCCGTGCCTCTGTCATGATGCATTTGCCAGGGTTAATCTTAACGCAGCAAATTAATCGAATTATTCCTGCTATCAACCAATTAGGGCTTGTTGTAAGAGGAATTTATGGTGAAGGAAGTGAAGCATTAGGGAATATTTTTCAAATCTCTAATCAAATCACGCTTGGAAAATCGGAAGAAGATATCGGCAGAGACCTTAAAGGGGTTGTCAGTCAGCTCATTTCACAAGAAAGGTCGGCCCGTGAAGCATTACGAAAAACTTCAAACATACAATTAGAAGACAGGATATTCCGTTCATTAGGCGTTCTGTCTAATAGTCGAATCATTGAGTCGAAAGAGGCAGCCAAGTGTTTATCAGATGTTCGGCTTGGAATAGATATAGGTTTTATCGAAAATTTACCAAAAACGATTTTAAATGAATTAATGATCTTAACCCAGCCAGGGTTTTTACAGCAATATGCAGGTGGTCCATTACGGCCGCATGAAAGGGATATCAGACGTGCAGCATTAATTAGAGAACGACTCATAATGGAGCAAGAAAAATAATGGTGAGGAGGAAGAGAATATGATGTTTGGCCGTTTTACTGAGAGAGCACAAAAGGTGCTGGCTTTAGCACAAGAAGAGGCGATTCGTCTTGGACATAATAACATAGGAACAGAGCATATTTTATTAGGATTAGTTCGCGAAGGGGAAGGAATTGCTGCAAAAGCGCTTTATGGTCTTGGCTTAGGTTCCGATAAAATCCAAAATGAAGTGGAAAATTTAATTGGCAAGGGACAAGAAACTTCTCAAACGATTCACTATACTCCAAGAGCGAAAAAGGTCATTGAATTGTCAATGGATGAGGCGAGAAAATTAGGACATTCCTATGTGGGCACAGAGCATATTCTTCTTGGCTTGATTCGTGAGGGAGAAGGGGTTGCTGCCAGAGTCCTTAATAATCTTGGTGTTAGCTTAAATAAAGCACGGCAGCAGGTGCTGCAATTATTAGGAAGTAACGAATCTGGAGGACATCAGGGCAGTTCCTCTGTTAGTGCTAACACCCCAACACTTGACAGCTTGGCCAGAGATTTAACTTCAATTGCCCGCGAAGGAAGCCTTGATCCTGTAATTGGGCGCAGCAAGGAAATTCAGCGAGTTATCGAGGTTTTAAGTCGGCGGACAAAAAATAACCCAGTCTTAATTGGTGAGCCTGGAGTTGGGAAAACTGCGATTGCAGAAGGTCTTGCTCAGCAAATTGTGAATAATGAAGTGCCGGAAATTCTTCGCGATAAACGAGTCATGACCCTTGATATGGGAACAGTTGTAGCTGGGACGAAATATCGAGGTGAATTTGAGGACCGGTTGAAAAAAGTAATGGATGAGATTCGCCAGGCTGGTAATATTATTCTATTCATTGATGAGCTGCACACATTAATCGGAGCTGGTGGTGCAGAAGGTGCCATAGATGCTTCAAATATCTTAAAACCATCGCTAGCCCGCGGAGAGCTCCAGTGTATTGGAGCAACGACGCTTGATGAATATCGAAAATATATTGAAAAAGATGCCGCGTTAGAACGACGCTTCCAGCCGATTCGTGTCGATGAACCAACGGCAGAAGAATCTATCCGGATTTTGGAGGGCTTACGAGACCGCTACGAAGCTCATCACCGTGTTTCGATTACTGATGAAGCCATTAAAGCAGCAGTAAAGCTTTCAGATCGGTATATTTCAGATCGTTTCCTGCCGGATAAAGCGATTGATTTAATCGATGAAGCGGGCTCAAAGGTACGGCTCCGCTCATATACTACGCCACCCAATTTAAAAGAATTAGAGGTAAAGCTTGAGGAAGTAAGGAAAGAAAAGGATTCAGCTGTCCAAAGTCAGGAATTTGAAAAAGCAGCTTCGTTAAGGGATACAGAACAGCGTCTACGTGAACAGCTTGAAGAAACGAAGAAAACGTGGAAGGAAAAACAAGGAAAAGAAAATAATGAAGTGACGGTTGAGGATATTGCCAGTGTCGTTTCAAGCTGGACGGGAGTGCCCGTCTCCAAGCTTGCCGAAACGGAGACAGCAAAATTACTTAATTTAGAGGAAGTCCTTCATTCTCGGATTATTGGCCAGGAAGAGGCAGTCAAAGCAGTTTCTAAAGCCGTCCGCCGTGCACGTGCTGGATTAAAAGATCCAAAACGTCCAATCGGTTCCTTTGTTTTCCTTGGACCAACCGGGGTCGGAAAAACAGAATTAGCCCGTGCTCTTGCTGAGGCGATGTTTGGCGATGAAGATGCGATGATTCGGATTGATATGTCTGAATATATGGAGAAGCACTCCACGTCCCGACTAGTTGGTTCACCTCCGGGATATGTCGGTTATGAGGAAGGCGGACAATTAACGGAAAAGGTTCGCAGGAAACCGTACTCGGTTATATTGCTCGATGAAATAGAAAAAGCACACCCAGATGTATTTAATATCCTGCTTCAAGTACTAGAAGATGGGCGCTTAACAGATTCAAAGGGAAGAACAGTTGATTTCCGAAATACTGTTCTGATAATGACCTCCAATGTAGGAGCTGAAGCGCTTAAACGTAATAAATACGTTGGTTTCAATATCCAAGATGGCGAGCACGATTATAAAGACATGAAGAGTAAGGTGATGGAGGAACTCAAGAAAGCCTTCCGTCCTGAATTCTTGAATCGGATCGATGAAATCATTGTTTTCCATGCCTTAGAAAGAAAGCATCTTAATGAAATTGTTACGTTGTTGTCAGACCAGCTAATCAAACGCTTAAAGGAACAGGATATTTCTATAGAGTTAACGGATGCTGCGAAGGAGAAAATATCACAAGAGGGTTATGACCCAGAGTATGGGGCAAGACCTCTCCGTCGTGCCATTCAAAAGCATATTGAAGACCGGCTCTCGGAAGAACTGCTAAAAGGGACATTATTGACCGGCCAGCTTGCAATAATTGATGTGGATAATGGTGAATTTATCGTGAGAATGGCCGAACAAACAAGTTTAGTGAAATAGAATAGTATCAGTTTTTCAACAGATAATTTTTAAGCGTTAAATAACAGGAAACAGAGGTACACGTGAATAAAGTCGATTCGTGTACCTCTTTTTTTAAAAAATATAAGAATTTTTAACATTGGACATTAAGAATTGTCCAGCTCCAGCGCCCAGCGGCTAGTGTACTTCGCGCTTCTCCCTACGATAAGTCAACATTGGTTCGTTTCCGCTCACCGTGTTTCCTTTATCTCAGTCGAAGCACTCCAGTCCATACGCCGCTAACTGGGCGCTTGCGCTTTTAAGAGAGGAAAGAAGCAGGATGGCGAAACGAAAAACAAAGTTTATCTGTCAGGAGTGCGGGTATGAATCTCCAAAGTGGATGGGGAAATGTCCGGGTTGCGGGCAGTGGAATAAGATGGTTGAGGAAGTAGAGGTCACAGGCGCTTCAAGAAGGGGAGCGTTCGCGCATTCTCAGGGTGGCACAGGCCTTTTATCAAAACCAATGCCAATCAATACGATTGAAATGGAAAATGAACCGCGTATTTTAACCGATCTAAATGAACTGAACCGCGTCCTAGGCGGGGGAGTGGTAAAGGGCTCGTTAGTATTAATTGGCGGAGATCCAGGTATCGGAAAATCTACTCTGCTTTTGCAAGTATCTTCACAGCTTGCCAATAAAGGCAATCAGGTTTTATATATATCTGGTGAAGAGTCATTGAGACAAACGAAACTCCGTGCCGAACGATTAGGGATATCATCGGAAAATCTGTTAGTTTATTCGGAAACAAACCTAGAAGAAATAAACCGAACGATTGAGAATACAAACCCTAGCTTCGTTATCATTGATTCGATTCAGACCGTCTTCCACCCGGAAGTAACGTCAGCACCGGGCAGCGTCTCACAGGTCCGTGAATGTACTTCCGAATTAATGAGAATCGGTAAAACAAAAGGGATTGCCATTTTTATTGTCGGGCACGTAACAAAAGAAGGCTCAATTGCGGGACCAAGGCTGTTAGAGCATATGGTAGATACCGTCCTTTATTTTGAAGGAGAAAGGCATCACACCTACCGGATTCTAAGGGCCGTGAAGAACCGCTTTGGCTCAACGAATGAAATGGGCATTTTTGAGATGAAAGAATTTGGTCTTGAAGAAGTAGAAAATCCATCAGAAATCTTTCTTGAAGAACGTTCCCGGGGAGCGGCAGGCTCGACTGTCGTAGCATCAATGGAAGGGACCCGTCCTGTCCTCGTTGAAATTCAGGCGTTAATTTCACCGACAAGCTTTGGAAATCCAAGAAGAATGGCAACGGGAATCGACCATAACCGTGTGCCGCTCTTAATGGCCGTCTTAGAAAAGCGCGTTGGGATGCTGCTGCAAAATCAGGATGCCTACTTGAAAGTAGCAGGGGGCGTAAAATTGGATGAACCTGCGATTGATTTGGCGGTTGCCGTTAGTATTGCCTCGAGTTTTAGGGATAAACCAACTAGGCCGACAGATTGCATTATTGGCGAAGTAGGATTAACTGGCGAAGTAAGACGGGTGTCAAGAATTGAGCAGCGTGTTCAGGAGGCTGCAAAGTTAGGCTTTGAACGTGTTATTTTGCCTGCCAATAATTTAAGCGGCTGGAAGGGGCCAAAGGGGGTCCAACTGATTGGGGTATCGTCGGTTAGTGAGGCACTAAAAGCAGCGTTGGAGGGTTAACAGATGGAAAATAAAAAGCTTGGTGAACAATCTGTCAGTGATGTTTTGCAGTTTATTGCACCCGGTACACCCCTTCGCGAGGGAATTGATAATGTACTGAGGGCAAATACTGGGGGGCTTATTGTTGTTGGTTATAAGGAAAAGCTAAAAGGAATTGTCGATGGCGGTTTTGAAATCAATTGTCCTTTTTCACCGAGCTTTTTATATGAATTGGCAAAAATGGATGGAGCGATTATCTTAAATGAATTAGGAAACAAAATCCTTTTTGCCAATGCTCAGCTAGCCCCTAACGCTGAAATACCATCTTCCGAAACAGGTATGAGGCATCGCACTGCCGAAAGAGTGGCCAAACAGACCAAGGCCCTTGTGATTGCAATTTCACAAAGAAGAAATGTGATTACCTTGTATCAGGGGAATTTCCGCTATGTGCTAAAAGATATTGCCGTCATTTTGACAAAGGCTAATCAAGCGATTCAGACGCTTGAAAAGTATAAGTCAGTGTTGGAGCATAGTATTACCAATTTGAGTATTTTAGAGTTCGAGGAGTCGGTTACCTATAATGATTTTTTACTTGTCCTCCATCGTTTTGAAATGGTATTAAAGATAAAAAACGAACTGCTAACCTTTCTGCATGAGTTGGGGACAGAGGGACGGCTCATTCGCTTACAAATGAATGAAATTTTAACTGTTTTAGAAGAAGAGATTATGTTGATTATTAAAGACTATGCCTTCGAACGGGATATAAAGGCGGGGGATGTCCTTGGTCGGATGCAGGTTTTAGCCAACAACGGCTCGCTTGAGGATATGGTCCTTTTAAAGTTAATGGGATATCTTGGCTATGTTCATCTCGATGAAAATAAAAATCCGCGCGGCTATCGAATCCTTCATAAGATTCCCAGACTTCCTTCGATTATTATTGAAAATCTTATCAGTTCATTTGGGGAACTTGCAAAAATCACCTCTGCTACGGTGGACGAACTGGATGATGTTGAGGGAATTGGGGAGGTTCGCGCGAATAAAATACTAGAAGGCTTTCGATTGATTAAGGAGCGCTTAAACACTGACCGGCAGCTATAAAAGCGTTGAAAAAACAATGCTCATGTGCTAAAATAAAAAATTTCAATTTGTTTGACACAAAATTTGTCCAATGCTACCCTATGGGAGTAAGCTGGAAGAAATCAAATAGATTTCAAGATGGTTACATTTTAGAAAAATAATCAGCAAATTAAGGTTTCAATTTTAGGAATATGTTTATAATGAATTAGAGGAGGTGAAGGAATGTTAAAACGAATTGTGCAAGCATGCTTCCTCATAATTGGAGGTACGCTTGGGATATTGTTATTACCGGGATTGTTCAAATTACTTCATATTAATGACATTCCACTAATTAGTAACGCATATGTCACTGCTATTTTAGGTGCTATTATCTTTTATCTTATTACCTTTTGGGCAGTAGATTATGTCTTTAATTTTATTAAATGGGTCGAAGATTCTTTAGTTAAAATTCCGGTCACAGATGTGCTTTTTGGCAGTGTAGGATTGATTTTTGGTTTGATTGTTGCTTTTTTGATTGGTTTTGCGCTGAATGCTGTACAGGTACAATTTTTAAATGCGGTCGCGCCCATTTTGCTGACGCTATTGTTTGGCTACCTTGGCTTTCAGGTAGGCTTCAAAAAAAGGGATGAATTGCTAGGGCTTTTTGGCAATCGAAGCAATAAGAAAAAGACAGCCGACGAGGAGAACGAAAAGGCTATTGGTTCGGATTGGAAGATATTAGATACGAGCGTCATTATTGATGGCCGTGTTGCCGATATTTGTCAGACAGGGTTCTTGGAAGGAACGATTATTATTCCCCAGTTCGTGCTTGAGGAATTACAACATATCGCTGATTCTTCTGATGTGTTGAAACGAAATCGCGGCCGCAGAGGCTTGGACATCTTAAACCGAATTCAAAAGGAACTCTCAATCAAGGTTGAAATTTACGAGGGTGATTTTGAAGAAATTAGTGAAGTGGATTCGAAGCTGGTGAAGCTTGCGAAAATAACAAATGGCATTCTAGTCACCAATGATTTTAACTTAAACAAGGTATGTGAACTGCAGAATGTCTCCGTTTTAAACATAAATGATTTAGCGAACGCCGTGAAACCAGTCGTTCTTCCGGGTGAAGAACTAACGGTCCAAGTGATTAAGGATGGAAAAGAGTATCATCAAGGCGTGGCCTATTTAGATGACGGTACAATGATTGTTGTCGAAGAAGGCAGAGAATATATCGGAAAAAGAATCGAGGTTCTTGTTACGAGTGTCCTCCAGACATCTGCTGGCAGAATGATTTTTGCCAAACCGAAATTACTAGAAAAAGCTTTATAGAGAGAAAAGCACAAGCTACCGTTTAGCGGCTGGGCGCAGGAGCCAGACAAGAGAAAGGTGGAGGCGGCCAGGTTAGGTGCTGAAGACAGATAGATAGGGGTTTTTTTATGACTTACCAAGTCATTCTCCCGGCTGCTGGCCTGGGAAAAAGAATGGGAGCAGGGAAAAACAAGCTTTTATTGGAGCTTAAGGGAATACCTGTACTGATTCATACATTAATGGTGTTTGAAGAGGATGAGGCTTGCAAGGGGATTATTTTGGCGATTCACCCACAGGATGAAGCGGACTTTATCGCTTTACTTGCTAAGTATAGCGTAACAAAAGTTATCAACTTAGTGCCAGGCGGGGAAGAACGTCAACATAGCATTTATAATGCCTTGAAAACAGTGAACTCTGATGGAATTATCCTTGTTCATGATGCGGCAAGACCTTTTATCCAAAAAGAACAGATTTACCGATTAACTGAAACTGCCGAGAAAACGGGTGCTGCCATTATTGCGGTTCCGGCAAAAGACACGATGAAAAAAGTACAAGATGGTGTGGTAGTGGAAACTGTCGAGCGTTCAAGCTTGTGGGCTGTTCAAACCCCACAAGCTTTTCGTATTTCTCTTTTACAGGAGGCCTATGAAAAGGCAGACAAAGATCACTTTCTTGGCACAGATGATTCCAGTTTAGTGGAGCGTCTTAAGCATCCTGTAGCCATTGTAGAAGGCAATTACGATAATATTAAACTAACCACACCAGAAGATTTATTTTTTGCAGAAGCGATTTTGAAAAAGAGGGGTTTTTAATCATGTTTCGAATTGGACAGGGCTTTGATGTTCACCAATTAACAGAAGGGCGCCCGCTGATCATTGGCGGAATCACGATTCCATACGAAAAGGGACTATTGGGTCATTCGGATGCAGATGTTTTATTACATACGGTTTCCGATGCCTGCCTCGGTGCGATTGGGGAAGGTGATATCGGTAAACATTTCCCTGATACGGATGCAAAATTCAAGGATGCTGATTCCGCAAAGCTGATGGAGCATGTTTGGCAGCTGGTGAAAGATAAGGGATACGAGCTTGTTAATGCCGATTGCACCATTATCGCTCAAAAGCCGAAAATGGCTCCTTATATCGAGCAAATGCGCGTTCGGATTGCCGAGTTGTTAGATGCATCACCGGAACAAATTAATGTAAAGGCGACAACGACAGAGAAACTGGGCTTTACCGGCAGGGGAGAGGGGATTGCTTCTCAGGTGGTTGTATTATTAAAAAAGAAAAACATTTAAGCTTTATCAGTGAAAAGCACAATGGTACAATAAGCAGATAAAAAACATATGGTAAAGATGGAGGCATTATTGTTATGTCAAACGAAGTTCGTGTAAGGTATGCTCCAAGTCCAACTGGACATTTACATATTGGAAACGCCCGTACAGCGCTTTTCAATTACTTATTTGCACGTAATCAAGGCGGGAAATTTATTATTCGAATTGAAGATACAGATAAAAAGCGAAATATTGCTGGCGGAGAGGAAAGCCAGTTAAAATACTTAAAATGGCTTGGCATGGATTGGGACGAGGGTGTCGATGTCGGCGGGGAATACGGACCTTACCGTCAATCGGAAAGAAATGATCTATATGAAATCTACTACAATCAATTACTAGCAAAGGGTCATGCTTATAAATGCTATTGCACAGAGGCAGAAATTGAAGCAGAGCGTGAGGCCCAATCAGAACGAGGTGAAACTCCTCATTATTCTGGTAAATGCCGCCATTTAACTGAAGAAGAACGCCATCAATTTGAGAGCGAAGGTCGCAAACCAAGTATTCGAATTGCCGTTCCGGAAGGAAAAACCTATACGTTTGATGATATGGTAAAAGGTACTGTTTCTTTTGAATCGGAAGGGATGGGCGACTGGGTCATCATCAAAAAGGATGGAACCCCAACCTATAATTTTGCCGTAACGATTGATGATTACTTAATGAAGATTTCCCATGTGCTTCGCGGGGATGATCATATCTCTAATACACCAAAGCAGTTGATGGTCTATGAAGCATTAGGTTGGGAACCGCCAATTTTCGGCCATATGACGTTGATTGTCAATGAGAGCCGTAAGAAATTAAGTAAGCGTGATGAATCGATTATCCAGTTCATTGAGCAATATGAGGATTTGGGCTATCTTCCGGAAGCTTTATTTAACTTTATTACCTTGCTTGGCTGGTCGCCGGCTGGTGAGGAGGAGATTTACTCCAAAGAAGAGTTCATTGAGATATTTGATGCGAGTCGCCTATCCAAATCACCGGCATTATTTGATAAGCAAAAGCTAACCTGGATGAACAACCAATACATGAAAAAGGTGGAGCTTGACCGCGTTGTTGACCTATCCTTGCCACACTTAATCAAAGCAGGCCGTTTAAGTGAATCGATGACAGATGAACAGCATCTGTGGGCACGAAGCCTAGTGGCTCTCCTCCAGGAAAAAATGAGTTTTGGTGCTGAAATTATCGGATTATCGGATATATTCTTTAAGGACGAAGCAGAATACGAAGCGGATGCGAAGGAAATTTTAGCAGGAGAACAAGTTCCAGAAGTGTTAAAAGCATTTTCCCACGAGCTTGATCAACTTGAAAGCTTCCAAGCTGATGGAATTAAGGCGGCGATGAAGGCTGTGCAAAAGTCCACCGGCCATAAGGGGAAAAATCTGTTTATGCCAATCCGAGCAGCGGTGACAGGACAGACACACGGACCAGACCTTCCGCAAGCGATAGAGCTTTTAGGTAAACATAAGGTTCAAATGAGAATTCATAAAATTATTGGTTAACATTAAAGGGAAAATGTAATATAGTAAAAGAAACAAGAAATGCACGCTTCCTTTGTACGATGTTAATGGTGCTGAGACTTTCCTTGTGGAGTTGGATCGAAGTCAAATATAATAAATTCTAATATATAAAAAAGCGTAGAAGAGGAAAAGTAAAAAAATGATGCTTTAAAAGAGAGAACCACCATCGGCTGAAAGTGGTTTAGGCCTCTCATTTTTTGAAATGCACCTCTGAGCCCCATTTCGAAACAGATATTTCTCGAGTAGATATGGGCGGAGCCATCCGTTAACAAGAAGAGTGAGGCAATTTAGCTCGAGTACCTTTCCATCAAGGATCTAAGTATGAGTGAGCTGATAAAAGCCTAATCAGAGTGGAACCACGTGTCATGCGTCTCTGTCGAATACGACAGAGGCGCTTTTTTATGTTAAACAGAGGAGGGGAAGGGCGATGTTCAAAAAGTTAAAGGAGGACGTCGAGGTTGTTTTTGAACAAGATCCTGCAGCACGAAGCTATTTGGAAGTCATTTTAACTTACTCAGGCCTACACGCCATTTGGTCACATCGACTCGCCCATGTGTTATTTACCCGTAAATTATTTTTCCTTGCCAGGGTCATTTCGCAAGTTAGCCGCTTCTTTACCGGAATTGAAATCCATCCAGGGGCAAAAATAGGCCGAAAATTTTTTATTGACCACGGCATGGGTGTGGTGATTGGGGAAACTTGTGAAATTGGGGATAATGTAACTATATATCAAGGGGTTACTCTTGGTGGAACGGGTAAGGAAAAAGGAAAAAGGCATCCTACGATAATGGATAATGTTCTCATTGCCACAGGAGCAAAAGTGCTTGGGTCGATTACGATTGGGGAGAATTCCAAAATTGGCGGCGGCTCTGTTGTTTTAAAGGAGGTTCCTCCTAACTCAACGGTAGTTGGGATTCCAGGAAAGGTTGTCATTCAAGATGGAAAACGAATTAATAATAACTTAAATCATTGTGACCTGCCAGATCCTGTTGCTGACCGCTTAAGAGAAATGCAAGACGAGTTAATTCAGTTAAAGCAACAACTGGAACAATTAACAAGAGAAAGGATAAAAGACGATGGCCATTCAAATTTATAATACACTTTCACGCAAAAAGGAAACGTTCGTACCACTCGAAGCCGGAAAGGTCAAAATGTATGTTTGCGGTCCGACGGTTTATAATTTTATTCATATAGGAAATGCACGTCCACCAATTGTCTTTGATACTGTACGGCGCTATTTGGAATATCGAGGTTATGATGTCCAATATGTTTCCAATTTTACCGATGTAGATGATAAATTGATTCGAGCTGCTAATCAGCTAGGGGAAGATGTTCCCACGATTGCTGACCGTTTTATCAACGCCTACTTTGAGGATGTTTCGGCATTAGGCTGCAAAAAAGCCGATGTTCATCCGCGTGTAATGGAAAACATGGATATTATCATTGATTTCATCAGCCAATTAATCGAAAAGGGCTATGCTTATGAATCAGAAGGTGACGTTTATTTCCGAACAAGAAGCTTCGATGAATACGGCAAGCTTTCCCATCAATCAGTTGATGACCTCCGGGTAGGAGCGAGGATTGAAGTCGGTGATAAGAAACAAGATGATTTAGACTTTGCTTTATGGAAAGCAGCCAAGGAAGGGGAAATCTTCTGGGAAAGCCCTTGGGGACTTGGTAGACCTGGATGGCATATTGAATGCTCGGCAATGGCGAAAAAATATCTTGGTGATACCATTGATATCCACGCTGGCGGACAGGATCTAACCTTCCCACACCATGAAAATGAAATTGCCCAATCGGAAGCCCTGTCAGGAAAGCTATTTTCACGGTATTGGATGCATAACGGCTATATCAATATTGATAATGAAAAAATGTCGAAATCACTTGGCAATTTTGTCTTGGTGCATGACATTATTAAAAAGCATAATCCGCAGATGTTACGATTCTTTATGCTGTCTGTGCATTACCGCAATCCGATTAATTACAGTGAAGAATTATTGGAGAGTACAAAGGCTGCTTTTGAAAGGCTGACAACCTCCTATCAAAACTTAAAGCATCGGGCATTAGCAAGCACGAATTTAACGGATGATAATCAAGAATGGCTTGATAAAATTGCGGGATTACATGGCGAATTCATTGCCGCGATGGACGATGATTTTAACACGGCCTTAGCGATTTCCGTTTTATTTGAACTCGCTAAATTGGCTAACTACTACATGCTTGAGAAAAATACGTCTGTTGCAGTCATTGATGCATTCACTAAACAATTTGAAGAATTATTCCAGGTATTAGGGTTAAAGATTGAAAATGAAGAAATGCTCGACGAAGAAATTGATGCGCTTATTGCTAAGCGAAATCAGGCTCGGAAAGACCGTAACTTCCAATTATCTGACGAAATTCGCGATCAGCTTAAGGAAATGAATATTATTTTAGAAGACACAGCGCAGGGCACTAGGTGGAAAAGAGGCTAACTTATGATTGATTACGAAAATACAATCGATGTTAAACAATTGAATAGCCTTGCACTTGCTTACATGGGGGATGCTGTATTTGAAACGTATGTAAGACGGCACCTTTTGTTTAGCGGGCAAGTTCGGCCGCATCAATTGCATCGTGCAGGAACAAAGTATGTTTCAGCCAAAGCCCAGTGCCAAATTCTTTTTCAAATGATGGACGATAAACTTCTTAATGAGGAAGAACTAGCCGTTGTTATGCGTGGCAGGAACGCGAAGTCTGGAACAGTTCCAAAAAATACGGATGTGCAAACGTATCGCTATAGCACAGCGTTTGAAGCATTGATGGGATACTTATTTTTACTCGGGTATAAGGAGCGGTTAGAGGAGTTAATTGAAAAGGCATTTATCTATGTGAACGAAAAGAAAGGAGGAACAGTAGGATGAACCAAGATTACATTATTGGAAAAAATCCAGTTATTGAAGCACTAAAATCGGAGCGGGACATAAATAAAATATTAATTGCAGAAGGTTCACAGCGTGGTCAAATGCAGCAAATTACTCAATTAGCAAAAGAAGCGCATGTGATTGTCCAATTTGTTCCAAAGAAAAAAATTGATCAAATTACCGATCAAAATCATCAAGGAGTCCTTGCCTACGTTGCTGCCTATCAATATGCGGAAATCGATGATTTGTTTCGTGCGGCAGAAAAGAAAAACGAACCTCCTTTCTTTTTACTGCTGGATGAAATTGAAGATCCTCATAATCTCGGGTCGATCATGAGAACGGCAGATGCAGTCGGGGCACACGGTATTATTATTCCAAAGCGCAGGGCTGTGGGCTTGACTGCGACAGTCGCCAAGGCCTCAACGGGAGCGATTGAATATATACCGGTAGTCCGTGTGACCAACATGGCACGGACGATTGATGAATTAAAAGAGCGGGGCGTTTGGATTGCTGGAACAGATGCTAAAGGAAAAGAAGATTATCGCCAGTTTGATGGAAATCTTCCTCTTGGACTTGTGATTGGCAGTGAAGGAAAAGGAATGGGACGACTGATTAGAGATAAATGTGATTTTCTCATTCACCTGCCAATGGCGGGGAAGGTGACATCCTTGAATGCCTCTGTTGCAGCGGCTTTGCTTATGTATGAGGTCTATCGAAAACGGCATCCGCTAAAGGGGTAAACCATGGATATCCTGCTGGTCGATGGATATAACATTATCGGGGCCTGGCCAGAGCTAAGGGTGTTAAAGGACCGAGACCTGCCTGCAGCAAGAGATCGCTTAGTCGAACGAATGGCTGAGTACCAGGCATTTTCTGGCTACCGTGTGATTGTTGTATTTGATGCCTATTATGTGCAAGGTACAGAAAAAAAATATAAAAACCATAAAGTAGAGGTTATTTTTACAAAGGAAAATGAAACAGCGGATGAGCGAATTGAAAAAATGGCGATTAGTCTAAACAATCGAAGAACACAAATCCATGTCGCTACTTCTGATTACACAGAACAATGGGCTATTTTTGGACAAGGAGCTCTCAGGAAGTCCGCCCGTGAGCTGCTTGTTGAAATGTCCTCCATTGAAAAGGGCATTGAAAAAAAAGTGAAGAAAATCCAAGAAAAAAAACCGGTCTCTAAAATACCAATTAGCGATGAAATTGCAGAAATTTTCGAAAAATGGCGCCGGGGACAAAAATGACTGCTCGACTTCAAAATATTTCTAATGTATACTATTACTATCTATGCTTGTTCGGTGGAGGGGATCTACGTTGAGTACGGATTTCGGGACAAAAACCAATGACCATTTCTTTGGGATGGAAGACGAAGAAATCGTCGATTTGGTGCACCAAGGTGATAGTGAAGCATTGGATTATTTAATCCATAAGTATCGTAATTTTGTTCGTGCAAAAGCAAGATCCTATTTTTTAATTGGAGCCGATAAGGAAGATATTGTCCAAGAAGGAATGATTGGCCTTTATAAGGCGATTCGCGACTTTCGCGAGGACAAGCTCACGTCCTTTAAGGCATTTGCTGAGTTATGTATTACGCGGCAAATCATTACCGCGATTAAAACAGCGACACGGCAGAAGCATATCCCGTTAAATTCTTATGTCTCTTTGGACAAGCCGATTTATGATGAAGAATCAGATCGGACATTGATGGATGTTCTGTCAGGTGCCAAGGTACTTGACCCTGAAGAGCTCATTATTAACCAAGAAGAATTTGACCTTATAGAGGTTAAAATGTCTGAATTATTAAGCGACTTAGAAAGAAAAGTTTTAGCTCTTTACTTAGATGGACAATCCTATCAAGAGATTTCTGAGGAACTGAATCGCCATGTTAAATCGATTGATAATGCCTTACAGCGTGTGAAAAGGAAGCTTGAGCGCTACTTAGAAATTCGTGAATTTTCACTGTGATTTTCCAAAATGATTCAATGTCAATATGATAAATCTGTTCTCAATGGTTATTGACATTAATTAGGCGTCATGTTACATTTTTATGGATATATAAAGAAAATTCGTCAATTAGCGCTCGTTTTAGGGTCGTTCATGAGGCGTAGTTGCTCTAAACTTGATAGGAATGTTACTTTCCTATCACCAAGAAAAATAGTTGAAGGTGTCGAATATGAGCAAAAAAGTAATTCTTGCTTGTGTTGACTGCGGCTCACGGAATTATTCGACTGTCAGCAAAGAGACACAAACAGATAGGTTGGAATTGAAAAAATTCTGCAAAACTTGCGCAACCCATACAATTCATCGCGAAACAAAATAATTTTTAGATAGATTCTTGCAGTGCTACTTATGATAGTTGGGGGTTACTAAAAATGCAACGCTTAATGAAGTTCTTCAGTGATATTGCTCGTGAAATGAGAAAAGTAAGCTGGCCAAAACGCGGTGAACTTATCCGTTCTACGGTTACGGTGTTATCGACCGTTGTTTTTTTCGCAGCGTTCTTTGCTGTTCTAGATTTAGGAATTTCAAAATTGATTCGCTTAATTCTTGAATAATAAGTATTCATTCATGGTATAATGGTGGTTAATAAAGGAAATTTTATCTAAAAGCCCGTATAAACGGGTTTTTTAATTTGTCGAAATATAAAATTTCCCATTAAAAAACAGGGAGGGACGGACGATCTAGTCCTCTTAAAATGGAAAAGAATTGGTATGTTGTCCATACTTACTCAGGTTATGAAAATAAGGTAAAGACCAATTTGGAAAAGCGGGTCGAATCAATGGGAATGTCGGATAAAATATTCCGCGTTGTTGTTCCTGAGGAAGAAGAAACAGATTTCAAAAATGGTAAGAAAAAAGTAGTAAAACGTAAGGTTTTCCCGGGGTACGTCTTGGTGGAATTAGTAATGACGGATGACTCTTGGTATGTAGTCCGAAATACCCCTGGTGTCACTGGGTTTGTTGGATCAGCTGGATCTGGTTCTAAACCAACCCCACTCCTTCCTGAAGAAGTAGTTGTCATTTTGAAGCGGATGGGAGTAGAAGAAAAACGCGTTGATGTTAATTATGAAATTGGTGAAACCGTTCGTGTCAAAGAAGGTCCGTTTGCCAACTTTACTGGAAACATTGAAGAGATGGATAAAGATAGATCGAAGCTTAAAGTTCTTGTTAATATGTTCGGACGGGATACCCCGGTTGAACTGGATTTTACTCAGATTGAGAAATTAATGTAAAAAAACTTGAAAACATTTTTAAAAAGTGGTAATATTTCATAGGTCAGTATGTCTCCATCAGAGACAAGACTTTTATCAAGTTCTTTATGATTATTATATAAAGACTATTGTTGAGTGGGAGGGTTCCAAAGGTACCCTATTACCACATCACGGACTTTAAGGAGGTGTGTCTCGTGGCTAAAAAAGTAATTAAAGTCGTTAAATTACAAATTCCTGCTGGTAAAGCAAATCCTGCACCACCAGTTGGTCCTGCACTAGGTCAAGCCGGTGTAAACATCATGGGATTCTGTAAAGAATTTAACGCTCGTACAGCAGATCAAGCTGGATTGATCATTCCTGTTGAAATCACGGTATTTGAAGACCGTTCATTTACATTTATTACGAAAACTCCTCCCGCTGCCGTTCTTTTGAAAGTAGCAGCTGGAATTCAGTCTGGTTCTGGTGAACCAAACCGTAATAAAGTAGCAACAGTAAAGCGTGATACAGTACGCGAGATTGCGGAACAAAAAATGCCTGACCTTAACGCAGCAAGCGTTGAAGCAGCAATGCGCATGGTCGAAGGTACTGCACGCAGCATGGGTATCGTTATCGAAGATTAATCTGTGCTAACTGTTTTGTGTAATGAAGGGGGTTGCGATGTTGAAAAATTCACTCGCAACCTTTATTCGTGGGAGGTTATTCATTCCGCTAAAACCACAATCTAGGAGGAAAATAAAATGGCTAAAAAAGGTAAAAAGTATTTAGAAGCTGCAAAGCTTGTAGATCGCCTAAAGGCATACCCAATTGCAGAAGCAATTGATCTTGCAAAGAAAACCAATTTCACAAAGTTTGACGCAACTCTAGAGGTTGCATTCCGCTTAGGCGTTGACCCTAAAAAAGCGGACCAACAAATCCGTGGTGCTGTAGTACTTCCAAACGGTACTGGTAAAACTCAACGCGTTTTAGTATTTGCGAAGGGTGAAAAGTTGAAAGAAGCAGAAGCAGCTGGTGCTGATTATGTAGGAGATTCTGAGTACATCAACAAAATCCAACAAGGTTGGTTTGATTTTGATGTTATCGTTGCAACTCCTGATATGATGGGTGAAGTTGGTAAACTTGGCCGTGTGTTAGGACCTAAAGGCTTAATGCCAAACCCTAAAACAGGCACTGTTACATTTGATGTAACAAGAGCAATTAATGAGATTAAAGCAGGTAAAGTTGAATACCGTGTTGATAAAGCTGGAAATATCCACGTACCAATCGGTAAAGCATCTTTCGAAAACGAAAAGCTTGTTGAAAACTTTAACACTGTGTTTGAAACAATGCTTAAAGCTAAGCCTTCAGCAGCAAAGGGTACTTACATGAAGAACGTTACTGTTGCTTCAACTATGGGCCCTGGAGTGAAGGTAGATCCTTCATCTGCTGCAGCTAAATAATTTTTACCAATTGACAAACAAAACTACATTTTATATAATGAATTTTGTTGTTTAAAATAATAAACATTTGTACTGTAGACAGCAGGTGCCAATTGGCTTAATTTTTCCTGCCGAGGTTAGAGAATAGATTCAGCTGAACCGTTCAGCTGTTGTATGCTGCCTCCATGTCTGAAATTTGATATGGAGGCTTTTACTTGGCTAATCGGAATTTATTCCCATAAATTCTGAACGCATAAGTACAACTAAGCCTCTGACTTCGCCTAACGGCAAGTTTGCTTTACCTGGTATAAATGTAGACAATCTACAGGAGGTGTAAAGATGAGCAGTGCAATCGAAGCAAAAAAACACATCGTTGACGAAATCACTGATAAATTAAAGAAGAGCGTATCAACTGTTGTTGTTGATTATCGTGGTCTTTCAGTTGGTGAAGTAACTGAACTACGTAAACAACTTCGTGAAGCTGGCGTTGAGTTCAAGGTTTACAAAAACACGATGACTCGCCGTGCGGCTGATATAGCTGAGCTTTCTGGCTTAAATGAGGCATTAACAGGTCCGAACGCAATCGCGTTCAGTACTGAAGATGTTGTAGCACCAGCTAAAATCTTGAATGACTTTGCGAAAAAACACGAAGCGCTTGAACTTAAAGCAGGTGTAATCGAAGGAAATGTCGCAACGGCTGAAGAGATTAAAGCTCTTGCTGACCTACCATCACGCGAAGGCTTGCTTTCTATGCTACTCAGCGTACTACAAGCTCCAATTCGCAATCTTGCTCTTGCTACAAAAGCTGTGGCAGATCAAAAAGAAGAACAAGGCGCGTAAGTTAATAGAAGAGCTGAAGCGTTAAACAAATAAACGTAACGAAAACTAAGGAGGAAAATTAATCATGACTAAAGAACAAATCATTGAAGCAGTTAAAAATATGACTGTTTTAGAACTTAACGATCTTGTAAAAGCAATCGAAGAAGAATTCGGCGTAACTGCTGCTGCTCCTGTAGCAATGGTTGGCGGAGCTGGTGCTGCTGCTGTTGAAGAGCAAACTGAATTTGATGTAATCCTTGCTGGCGCTGGAGATCAAAAAATCAAAGTTATCAAGGTTGTTCGTGAAATCACTGGCCTTGGACTTAAAGAAGCAAAAGATCTTGTTGACAATACTCCAAAAGCTATTAAAGAAGGCGTATCTAAAGAAGATGCTGAAGCAATCAAAGCTAAGCTTGATGAAGTTGGAGCAAACGTTGAAGTTAAGTAATAACCTAATAGAAAAGCTCGCTGTATAAGCGAGCTTTTTTTGGCTAGTAAGAAAGTATAAACTTTTGGTGCGAAAGTTTATACTTTCTTACTTCGCATAAGAGCAACTACGCCTCTGTCTTCGTCCTTAGGGGCTCGCCAGTCGGCAAGTTTTCTTTTAGCTTAAAGAAATCTATCCTCAATTACCTCTATTTTTAATACTCCCCGGGAGGTGAGTCTAATGTCCGAACACTATTATTCTCGAACCCAAAAGGTTGAAAGTGATCCGAAATATTGGGATTACACCCTAAAGAATCATCTATTTCGTTTTAAAACCGATAATGGAGTTTTTTCAAAAAGAGAAGTAGACTTTGGCTCGCGATTACTGATTGAGTCTTTTATCATGCCAGAGGTGCAAGGGTTTGTTCTTGATGTTGGTTGTGGCTATGGTCCGATTGGTTTATCGATTGCGAAAGACAATCGCGAACGAACGGTTCACATGGTAGATGTAAATGACCGGGCAATCGAGTTGGCAAAAGAAAATGCCCAATTTAATCGGATTGAAAATATTGTTATTTATGAGAGTGACCGATTGTTAAATGTAAAGGAAAGTAACTTTGCTGCTATATTAACAAATCCTCCGATTAGAGCAGGGAAAAAGACTGTTCATGAGATATTTGAACAAAGTTTTGAACATCTTGTCCCGCATGGTGAACTTTGGGTAGTGATTCAAAAGAAACAAGGAGCACCATCAGCACTTGAAAAATTAAATATGCTATTTTCCGAAGTAGAGACTATTGACAAATCTAAAGGCTATTTTATCATTAAGGCAATTAAATAGTTGACTTGAAAAGAGTGTTGTGATAGCATTATAAAATGCCATCATAATAATTTCCGAATTATTCCTTAAAATACTTAATTATTAGTATAAAATCGGGATAAGAAGGAAATGATGACAAAATAATAGCCAAAATGTGAAAATGTGGTTTTTTGGTTAAAAAACCCTTTTTCTTTTTGTCTAATAGAAGGGGCTTCTGTTCCTTCTGATAGACGTAAAATAGATTTTATTAAATAACGCTTGATTTGAGGGGTGAATCAGTTGACAGGTCAACTAGTTCAGTATGGACGACACCGCCAACGAAGAAGTTACGCGCGAATCAGTGAAGTTTTAGAATTACCAAATCTAATCGAAATCCAAACCTCTTCCTATCAATGGTTTCTTGATGAGGGATTACGTGAAATGTTCCAGGACATTTCGCCGATTGAAGACTTTACTGGTAACCTATCACTAGAATTTATTGATTACAGCCTTGGCGATCCAAAGTATTCTGTTGAAGAATCAAAAGAACGGGACGTTACATATTCTGCTCCATTACGTGTAAAAGTACGTCTTGTAAACAAAGAAACAGGTGAAGTAAAAGATCAGGATGTGTTCATGGGTGATTTTCCACTTATGACGGAAACTGGTACGTTTGTTATTAACGGGGCAGAACGTGTTATTGTTTCACAATTAGTGCGTTCACCGAGCGTCTACTTTAGTGGAAAACTTGATAAAAATGGTAAAAAAGGTTTTACGGCTACAGTAATTCCGAACCGCGGCGCTTGGCTGGAATATGAAACAGACGCCAAAGATGTCGTATATGTGAGAATAGATCGTACTCGGAAACTGCCCGTTACGGTTCTTTTGCGTGCACTTGGCTTCGGCTCTGATCAAGAAATCATTGAATTGATTGGGGATAACGAGTATATTCGTAATACTCTTGAGAAGGACAACACGGAAGGTGTTGACAAAGCGCTTCTAGAAATATATGAGCGTCTTCGCCCAGGTGAACCGCCAACCGTTGATAATGCAAAAAGTTTATTAGTTTCTCGTTTCTTTGATCCTAAGCGATATGATCTTGCTAATGTAGGCCGTTATAAAATTAATAAAAAGCTTCATATTAAAAACCGCTTATTCAATCAACGTTTAGCAGAGTCGCTTGCTGATCCTGAAACAGGTGAAATTATTGCTGAAAAAGGAACTGTTCTCGATAGAAGAAATCTTGACAGAATTATACCAGCTCTTGAAAAGAATATTAATTTCAAAGGCTTTAATCCTTTTGGTGGCGTAGTGGCAGATGAAATTATTCTTCAGGGTATTAAGATTTATGCTCCTGGTGATGAAAATGAAAAAGTAATTAATGTATTGGGTAACGCTTATGTGGCGGAACCAATTAAAAATATCACCCCGGCTGATATCATTGCATCAATTAGCTACTTCTTCAATTTATTACATGGAGTAGGCGATACAGATGACATCGACCATTTAGGAAACAGACGTCTTCGTTCTGTTGGTGAACTTTTACAAAATCAGTTCCGCATCGGATTATCTCGGATGGAACGTGTTGTTCGTGAAAGAATGTCGATTCAAGATACGGCAACGATTACACCACAGCAGTTGATTAATATTCGACCAGTCATTGCGTCAATCAAAGAGTTTTTTGGAAGCTCACAGTTATCGCAATTCATGGATCAAACCAACCCGCTTGCAGAATTAACACACAAACGTCGTCTGTCTGCATTAGGACCAGGTGGATTAACACGTGAGCGAGCAGGGATGGAAGTTCGTGACGTCCATTACTCCCACTATGGCCGTATGTGCCCGATTGAAACACCTGAGGGTCCGAACATTGGTCTTATCAACTCCTTATCATCTTACGCGAAGGTAAATCGTTTCGGTTTTATTGAAACACCGTACCGACGTGTTAATCCGGATACTGGAAAGGTAACAAGCCGTATCGATTACTTAACAGCGGATGAAGAAGATAATTATGTGGTGGCACAAGCGAATTCTCGTCTTGGTGATGATGGTTCATTCCTAGATGAAGAAGTAGTGGCTCGTTTCCGTGGTGAAAACACAACTGTAAAACGTGAACGTGTTGATTATATGGATGTATCACCGAAACAGGTAGTTTCAGCTGCAACAGCCTGTATCCCATTCCTTGAAAATGATGACTCGAACCGTGCATTGATGGGGGCAAACATGCAGCGTCAAGCTGTACCACTTATGCAACCGGAAGCACCACGAGTTGGTACAGGTATGGAATATGTATCTGGTAAAGACTCCGGAGCAGCTGTTATATGTAAGCATGAAGGTATTGTTGAACATGTTGAAGCCCGTGAGGTATGGGTCCGCCAAATTAAAGAAGTGGACGGTCAAGAGGTAAAAGGTAATCTCGATAAATATCGTCTATTAAAATTTATTCGTTCCAACCAAGGAACTTGCTATAACCAACGCCCAATTGTTGCTGTTGGTAACCGTGTTACAAAAGGTGAAATTCTTGCTGATGGTCCGTCGATGGAGCTAGGTGAGTTAGCACTTGGACGAAATGTCCTTGTTGCCTTTATGACATGGGATGGCTATAACTATGAAGATGCCATCATTATGAGTGAACGTCTAGTAAAAGATGATGTCTACACTTCTATTCATATTGAAGAATACGAATCTGAGTCTCGTGATACGAAACTTGGACCAGAGGAAATCACTCGTGACATTCCAAATGTTGGCGAAGATGCACTTCGTAATTTGGATGAGCGTGGAATTATCCGAACTGGAGCAGAAGTGAAAGACGGTGACCTTCTAGTTGGTAAAGTAACGCCTAAAGGTGTAACTGAATTAACGGCAGAAGAACGTCTCTTACATGCGATATTTGGTGAAAAAGCCCGCGAAGTCCGTGACACATCACTTCGTGTTCCACACGGCGGCGGCGGAATTGTTCATGACGTTAAAGTGTTTAACCGTGAAGATGGTGATGAACTTCCTCCAGGTGTAAACCAGCTTGTCCGTGTTTATATCGTTCAGAAGCGGAAAATCCATCAAGGGGATAAAATGGCGGGTCGACACGGTAATAAAGGGGTTATCTCGAGAATTTTACCAGAAGAAGATATGCCTTATTTACCAGATGGCACACCAGTTGATATCATGTTAAATCCTTTAGGGGTACCATCTCGTATGAACATCGGACAGGTGCTTGAACTCCATCTTGGAATGGCTGCCAGAGCTCTCGGCATTCACGTGGCATCACCGGTATTTGACGGTGCCACTGAGGACGATGTGTGGGGAACTATTGAAGAGGCAGGTATGGCTCGTGATGCGAAAACCGTCCTCTATGATGGTCGCTCAGGGGAACCATTTGATAACCGTGTTTCTGTCGGTGTTATGTATATGATTAAACTGGCGCACATGGTTGATGATAAATTACATGCCCGTTCAACTGGACCTTACTCACTTGTTACACAGCAACCACTTGGTGGTAAAGCCCAATTTGGTGGTCAGCGCTTCGGTGAGATGGAAGTTTGGGCACTTGAAGCATACGGTGCAGCATACACGCTTCAAGAAATCCTTACAGTTAAATCAGATGACGTTGTTGGTCGTGTGAAAACATACGAAGCGATTGTCAAAGGTGAAAATGTACCAGAGCCAGGAGTTCCTGAGTCATTCAAGGTATTAATAAAAGAGCTTCAAAGTCTTGGAATGGATGTAAAAATTCTTTCCGGTGACGAAGAAGAAATTGAAATGCGTGATATGGAAGATGACGATGACTTGCAACAAGTAGATACATTAAACATCGCTCCTGAGGCACAAAGTTTTGAATCAGAAAAAGTAGGTTCCAAAGAGTAATGAATCATGCTTAAGCGCACGAATGTGCGCTTAGGTTTTAGTGGTAAAGGGGCAGAGCGCCGCAAAAATGAATCTGTTTACCTAATCTGAGTGAAAAAGTACATTTTACACGATGAATTTAGTAAAGTTCAGCTTTGCTCACACCGCGTTTATTAAGTTAGACTAGCACTTTGAATATGTTGAGTTTCTAATAATTGTTGGCGGCGTTTAACGCCGTTTACGTTTTTTACGCATTAAGGGTAGAACCTGAGATAAAAAGGGAGGTAGGCCCCTTGCTAGACGTTAATAATTTTGAGTATATGAAAATTGGTCTTGCTTCACCGGATAAAATCCGTTCATGGTCCTTCGGAGAAGTGAAAAAGCCAGAAACCATTAACTATCGTACTTTAAAGCCTGAAAAGGACGGTTTATTCTGTGAAAGAATATTCGGACCAACTAAGGACTGGGAATGCCACTGTGGAAAATACAAACGTGTCCGCTATAAAGGCGTCGTTTGTGACCGTTGTGGAGTAGAAGTAACCCGTGCAAAGGTTCGTCGTGAACGAATGGGTCATATTGAACTTGCTGCACCTGTATCACATATTTGGTATTTCAAAGGAATTCCTAGCCGAATGGGACTTGTTTTAGATATGTCACCCCGGGCTTTGGAGGAAGTCATCTACTTTGCTTCATATGTAGTGACAGAATCCGGTGATACCGCCCTTGATAAGAAACAGCTTTTATCTGAAAAAGAATATCGCGCATATCGTGACAAGTACGGAAACAAATTCCAAGCTGCAATGGGCGCTGAAGCAATCAAAAAGCTTCTTTCTGATATTGATTTAAACAAAGAAGTTGAGATCTTAAAAGAAGAGCTT
This sequence comes from Neobacillus sp., assembly GCF_031988165.1. Classification (NCBI taxonomy): domain Bacteria; kingdom Bacillati; phylum Bacillota; class Bacilli; order Caryophanales; family Bacillaceae; genus Neobacillus; species Neobacillus sp. The sequence continues at coordinate 37,787 of NZ_DALZYO010000034.1, read as the reverse complement.
AAAACGGCTCAAGGTCAAAGGCGTACACGTGCCATTAAACGCCTTGAAGTGTTAGAAGCCTTCCGTGGTTCTGGAAATGAACCTTCTTGGATGATTCTTGATGTCCTTCCAGTCATTCCGCCAGAGCTTCGTCCAATGGTTCAATTGGATGGGGGAAGATTTGCTACCTCTGACTTAAATGATCTTTATCGTCGTGTCATTAACCGAAATAATCGCTTAAAGCGTTTATTAGATCTTGGTGCACCGAGTATTATCGTTCAAAACGAAAAGCGGATGCTTCAAGAAGCTGTGGATGCTTTAATTGATAACGGCCGCCGTGGCCGTCCAGTCACAGGCCCTGGTAATCGTCCATTAAAATCACTTTCCCATATGTTAAAAGGAAAGCAAGGACGTTTCCGTCAAAACCTACTCGGAAAACGTGTTGACTATTCAGGACGTTCCGTTATTGTTGTAGGTCCTAACTTAAAAATGTATCAATGTGGTCTTCCAAAAGAAATGGCACTTGAACTATTCAAGCCATTTGTGATGAAGGAACTTGTTGAAAAAGGTTTAGCCCATAATATTAAATCAGCAAAACGTAAAATCGAAAGAGTATCTCCTGATGTATGGGATGTACTTGAAGATGTTATCAGAGAACATCCAGTATTACTAAACCGTGCCCCTACATTGCATAGACTAGGGATTCAAGCCTTTGAACCAACACTTGTTGAAGGACGGGCAATCCGTCTGCACCCGCTTGTGTGTACAGCATACAACGCGGACTTTGATGGTGACCAAATGGCTGTGCACGTGCCGCTTTCATCAGAAGCACAAGCAGAAGCAAGATTATTAATGCTAGCAGCACAAAATATCTTGAACCCTAAAGATGGAAAACCAGTTGTTACTCCTTCTCAGGATATGGTATTAGGGAACTATTACCTAACACTGGAAAGAGAAGGCGCAATCGGGGAAGGTATGGTATTTAAAGATACAAGCGAAGCGATTCTTGCTTATCAAAACGGCTTTGCTCATTACCATACTCGTGTTGCAGTCCATGCTGGCTCATTGGGAAATGAAACTTTTACAGAGGAACAAAACAGTAAGTTATTAATTACAACTGTTGGAAAACTTATTTTTAATGAGATTCTGCCGAAGTCATTCCCGTATATCAATGAACCAACTAGGAACAATTTAGAAGTCAAAACACCTGAAAAGTATTTTGTTGAAAAAGGTGAAGACATCAAGGCAAAAATTAGCAATATGCCAATAGTTGAACCCTTTAAAAAGAAAATCCTTGGAAATATCATTTCGGAAGTATTCAAACGTTTCAAGATTACCGAAACGTCAAAAATGCTTGACCGAATGAAGGACTTAGGATTTAAGCATTCGACAAAAGCAGGTATTACCGTTGGTGTTGCAGATATTGTTGTACTTGCTGAGAAACAGCAAATTCTCCATGATGCACAGGGAAAAGTTGATAATGTAATGAAGCAATTCAGACGTGGTTTGATTACAGAAGATGAACGTTACGATCGCGTCATCGCCATCTGGAGTGCGGCCAAGGATATCATTCAAGGAAAGTTGATGAAGTCCTTGAATAAAACGAATCCAATCTTCATGATGAGTGATTCCGGTGCCCGTGGTAACGCATCTAACTTTACCCAGCTTGCTGGTATGCGTGGTCTGATGGCCAACCCAGCTGGACGTATCATTGAGCTGCCAATCAAATCAAGTTTCCGTGAAGGATTAACGGTATTAGAATACTTTATCTCCACTCACGGTGCTCGTAAAGGTCTTGCTGATACAGCCCTTAAAACGGCTGACTCTGGTTATTTAACCCGTCGTCTTGTCGACGTTGCCCAGGATGTTATTGTTCGCGAAGATGATTGCGGAACGGACCGTGGTTTCTTAATCAGTGCATTAAAAGACGGTACTGAGATCATCGAAGGATTGGACGAACGACTAATCGGCCGTTACGCCCGAAATGCAATCAAGCATCCTGAAACTAAGGAAGTACTTGTTCCTGAAAATGGTTTAATCACCGAGGACTTAGCAGAAATCATTGTCGGTGCAGGTGTGGAAGAAGTAAAAATCCGTTCAGCGTTTACATGTAATACCCGTCATGGAGTATGTAAGAAGTGTTATGGCCGCAACTTGGCAACTGGCCAAGAAGTTGAGGTTGGGGAAGCAGTTGGTATTATCGCTGCACAATCCATCGGTGAGCCAGGAACACAGTTAACGATGCGTACGTTCCATACAGGCGGTGTTGCCGGAGACGATATTACCCAAGGTTTACCTCGTATTCAAGAGATTTTTGAGGCTCGTAATCCGAAAGGTCAAGCGGTTATTTCAGAAATTGACGGTGTTGTCGTTGGGATAAATGAAGGTCGTGATCGTCAGCATGAAATCGTAGTTCAAGGCGAAGTTGAATCACGTACTTATAATGCCCCATACACAGCACGTTTGAAAGTAGCAATTAATGACCCGATTGAACGTGGTCAAGAATTAACTGAAGGTTCGATTGATCCGAAAGAGTTAATCAAAGTGAAAGACGTTACTTCTGTTCAAGAGTACCTATTGCGTGAAGTGCAAAAAGTTTACCGCATGCAAGGGGTTGAAATTGGCGATAAGCACGTCGAAGTAATGGTTCGTCAAATGCTGCGCAAGGTTCGTGTAAGCGATGCTGGTGAAACGGATGTTCTTCCTGGAACCCTTCTTGATATCCATCAGTTTAGGGATGCGAATGAAAAAGCGCTACTTAGCGGCAAACTTCCAGCTACTGGACGACCAGTCTTACTTGGAATCACTAAAGCATCACTTGAAACCGACTCATTCTTGTCAGCCGCATCATTCCAAGAAACCACAAGAGTTCTTACTGATGCCGCAATTAAAGGTAAAACTGATGAATTGCTTGGCTTGAAAGAAAATGTTATCATCGGAAAACTTGTTCCTGCTGGAACTGGTATGCCGCGCTACCGTAAGGCAGAACCGGTCCTTCGCGATACAACTTCTGAAGAAACAGTAGTAGTTGATTAATTAGAAAAAATGTGCGGTACGTGCTTTTAAAGCAGGTACCGCATTTTAAAGAAACAATAATCAAGGTGATTCGCTTGTATAAAAAAGTAAATCATTTGTTGACATCTATTGGTGAAAATGATATTATATCAAAGGTGCTCCTATTCACCTGATACTTTGGAGGATATGATTTATGTCTTATGAAAAAGTATTGCAGGCACAACGAATCGTTATAGGAACAAAACAAACAGTAAAAGCACTTAATGAAGGGCAAGTGAAAGAGTTGATCGTTGCAACCGATGCTGAACCGAAGGTGACAGCAAAGCTTGTTAACAAGGCTTCTGAATCAGATGTTCCGATCCGATATGTTGACTCGATGAAAAAACTTGGGAAAGCATGTGGGATTGAAGTTGGTGCCGCTACTGTTGCAATTATCCGTTAAAAACTGTTTTTGTAGATAGAGTAGTCTGCAAAAACTTTGTTTTTGCAAAAAAATGAACCACCTGGATGTGTGGACTTACAAATAATGAAGGGAGGAAACAAATAATGCCTACTATAAACCAATTAGTGCGCAAGCCTCGTCAATCAGTGGCAGAGAAGTCAAAATCTCCTGCGCTAAATAAAGGTTACAACAGCTTTAAGAAATCACAAACAAATGTATCTTCACCACAAAAACGCGGAGTATGTACTCGTGTTGGTACAATGACTCCGAAGAAACCGAACTCAGCGTTACGTAAATATGCTCGTGTACGTTTGACAAACGGTATTGAGGTGACTGCATACATTCCTGGTATTGGCCACAACCTTCAAGAGCACAGTGTTGTTCTTATTCGTGGAGGACGTGTAAAAGACTTACCAGGGGTACGTTATCATATCGTACGTGGAGCGCTTGATACTGCCGGTGTAAACAACCGTATGCAAAGTCGTTCTAAATACGGTACGAAGAGACCGAAAGCAGCAAAAAAATAATCACATTAAATAGAAGCTTCTTTGAAAGGAGGAAAATACATGCCACGTAAAGGTCCTGTAGCAAAAAGAGACGTATTACCAGATCCGCTATATAATTCAAAATTAGTTACTCGTCTAATCAACAAAATGATGGTTGACGGTAAAAGAGGTAAATCACAGGCAATTCTTTATTCAGCGTTTGATACGATTCGCGAACGTTCTGGTAAAGAGCCAATGGAAGTTTTCGATGCAGCGCTTAAAAACATTATGCCTGTACTTGAAGTTAGAGCTCGTCGTGTAGGTGGTGCTAACTACCAAGTTCCAGTTGAGGTGCGTCCTGATCGTCGTACAACTCTTGGTCTTCGTTGGTTAGTGAATTATTCACGTAACCGTGGAGAAAAAACGATGGAAGAGCGTTTAGCTAACGAAATCATGGATGCAGCTAACAACACTGGTGCAGCTGTTAAGAAACGTGAAGATACACACAAAATGGCAGAAGCAAACAAAGCGTTTGCTCACTATCGTTGGTAATCTAACCTTCAATATAAAAACACTTTCATACTAGGAAGGAGAAAGACCCAATGGCAAGAGAGTTCTCCTTAGAAAACACTCGTAATATCGGCATCATGGCACACATCGATGCCGGTAAAACGACGACCACTGAGCGTGTCCTTTACTACACTGGTAAAATTCATAAAATCGGTGAAACACATGAAGGCGCTTCTCAGATGGACTGGATGGAGCAGGAACAAGAACGCGGAATTACCATCACTTCCGCAGCAACAACAGCAGAATGGCATGGCCATCGTGTAAACATTATTGACACACCAGGACACGTAGACTTCACAGTTGAAGTTGAACGTTCCCTACGTGTTCTTGATGGTGCGGTAGCTGTACTTGATGCACAGTCTGGAGTTGAACCGCAAACTGAAACAGTTTGGCGTCAAGCAACAACATACGGTGTACCACGTGTAGTATTCGTAAACAAGATGGACAAAATCGGAGCTGACTTCTTATATTCTGTAGGAACACTCCATGACCGTCTTCAAGCAAACGCGCATCCAATTCAGTTACCAATCGGTGCTGAAGATCAGTTCTCAGCCATCATTGATCTTGTGGAAATGAATGCTGTATTCTACAGCAATGACTTAGGTACTGATATTGAGGTTCGTGAGATTCCTGAAGAGTATAAAGCACAAGCTGAAGAATACCGTGAAAAATTAGTTGAAGCGGTAGCAGAACTTGATGAAGAATTAATGGAGAAATACCTTGGTGGGGAAGAAATCACTAAAGAAGAGCTTAAATCTGCGATTCGTAAAGGTACCGTTAATGTTGAATTCTACCCAGTAATCTGTGGATCAGCATTCAAAAACAAAGGTGTTCAGTTAATGTTAGATGCTGTCATCGACTATCTTCCATCTCCATTAGATGTACCTGCAATTAAAGGACATGTGCCGGATTCAGAAGATGAGATTATTGAAAAACACTCAAGTGATGAAGAGCCATTCGCTGCACTAGCATTTAAAGTTATGACTGACCCTTATGTTGGTAAATTAACGTTCTTCCGCGTTTATTCTGGTACTTTAGAGTCTGGATCATATGTACAGAACTCAACTAAAGGAAAGCGCGAACGTGTGGGACGTATCCTACAAATGCATGCAAACAGCCGTAAAGAAATCTCAAAGGTTTTTGCTGGTGATATTGCTGCAGCTGTAGGTTTGAAAGATACAACTACTGGTGATACCCTTTGTGATGACAAGAATCTTGTTATTCTTGAATCAATGCAATTCCCTGAGCCAGTAATCCAACTTTCAGTTGAACCAAAATCAAAAGCAGACCAAGACAAAATGACTACGGCTCTGCAAAAACTTCAAGAAGAAGATCCGACCTTCCGTGCACATACTGACCAGGAAACTGGACAGGTTATCATTGCCGGTATGGGTGAGCTTCACCTTGATATCCTTGTTGACCGTATGCGTCGTGAGTTTAAGGTAGAAGCTAACGTAGGTGCGCCACAGGTTGCCTACCGTGAAACTTTCCGTTCTTCTGCACAAGTGGAAGGTAAATTTGCCCGTCAATCAGGTGGTCGTGGACAATACGGACACGTTTGGATTGAATTCTCACCTAATGACGAAGGAAAAGGCTTCGAGTTTGTTAATGGTATTGTTGGTGGTGTTGTTCCTCGTGAATACATCCCTGCCGTTCAAGCTGGTCTTGAAGATTCATTAGATCGTGGTGTTCTTGCTGGTTATCCACTAGTTGATATTAAAGCAAGATTGTTTGATGGTTCTTACCATGATGTCGACTCCTCGGAAATGGCGTTTAAGATTGCTGCATCGATGGCACTTAAAAATGCTGCATCCAAGTGTAGCCCGGTTATCTTAGAACCGATGATGAGAGTTGAAGTTACGATTCCTGAAGAATATTTAGGAGATATCATGGGACAAATTACTTCTCGTCGTGGCCGTGTTGAAGGTATGGATGCACGCGGTAACGCACAAGTAGTTCGTTCAATGGTTCCACTTTCAGAAATGTTTGGTTATGCAACTTCACTTCGTTCAAGTACTCAAGGCCGTGGAGTTTTCTCTATGCACTTTGATCACTATGAAGAAGTACCAAAGTCCATTTCTGAAGAAATCATCAAAAAAAATAAAGGTGAATAATTGATTTTCACCTTGGTATAAAGTATAACTACTATTGTAAGCATGGAAGCTGAGGAATTAGGACAACCTGTCCAAAGCTTCCATAAAATAAATATACTTAACTTTTATAATTTAGAGGAGGATTTCCTAATGGGTAAAGCTAAATTCGACCGTTCTAAACCACACGTTAACATTGGTACAATTGGACACGTTGACCATGGTAAAACAACTTTAACAGCTGCAATCACTTCTGTTCTTGCGAAATCTGGTAAAGCAGAAGCTCGTGCATATGATCAAATCGATGGTGCACCAGAAGAAAAAGAACGTGGTATCACAATCTCTACTGCACACGTTGAGTATGAAACTGATGCTCGTCACTACGCACACGTAGACTGCCCAGGACACGCTGACTATGTTAAAAACATGATCACTGGTGCTGCGCAAATGGACGGCGGTATCCTAGTTGTATCTGCAACTGATGGTCCAATGCCACAAACTCGTGAACACATCCTTCTTTCTCGTCAAGTAGGTGTACCTTATCTAGTTGTTTTCATGAACAAATGTGATATGGTAGACGACGAAGAATTACTTGAATTAGTAGAAATGGAAATTCGTGATCTATTATCAGAGTACGACTTCCCTGGCGATGACACTCCAGTTATCAAAGGTTCTGCTCTTAAAGCATTAGAAGGCGAAGCTGCTTGGGAAGAAAAAATCTTTGAACTTATGACTGCTGTTGATGAGTGGATTCCAACACCAACTCGTGACACTGACAAACCTTTCATGATGCCAGTTGAGGATGTATTCTCAATCACCGGTCGTGGAACAGTTGCTACTGGACGTGTAGAGCGTGGAGTAGTTAAAGTTGGGGACGTAGTTGAAATCGTAGGTTTCACTGAAGAGCCAAAATCTACTACTGTAACAGGTGTAGAAATGTTCCGTAAGCTTCTTGATTTCGCTGAAGCTGGTGATAACATCGGTGCTCTTCTTCGTGGTGTAGCACGTGAAGATATCGAACGTGGTCAAGTATTGGCTAAACCAAAGTCAATCACTCCACACACAAAGTTCAAAGCACAAGTTTATGTATTATCAAAAGAAGAAGGTGGACGTCACACTCCATTCTTCTCAAACTACCGTCCGCAATTCTATTTCCGTACTTCTGATATCACTGGTATTTGTATGCTTCCAGAAGGTACTGAAATGGTTATGCCTGGGGACCACATCGAAATGACTGTTGAACTAATCGCTCCAGTTGCGATCGAAGAAGGAACTAAGTTCTCTATTCGTGAAGGCGGACGTACAGTAGGTTCAGGTTCAATCACAACTATCCAAGAATAATTAATAAATAGCAAAAGCAGATGGGTGACGACTCATCTGCTTTTTTTTGTGGAAAAGGGGCGGAGCGCCGCAAAAGGCACCACTGTATCTAGTTTGAGCGAAAAATATACCTTTACTTCTTCTAAATACACCGCATTTAAAAATCCGAGTTTCTTCTATATATAACAGATTGCGTTTTAGTTCTGGAAGCTTAAGATTTATAGGATATTATTGGAGAAGATTAAAAGCTATTGAAAACTGTATTTCCAGCCGCTATAATAGAAAAAGTGTGAAAGATAAAAACTTCAAAGAAAAACGAGAAAGATGTTGCGTTAGCTTTATATTTTATGTATAATAGACAATGTTGGTCTTTGACTGCGATGATGTGGAAGGTTGCTGACACACCCGGCCGCTTTGCCATGGCGAGTGTGTGGGAAATTTTCACTGAGAATGTCTATTTAGAAAATAGGCGAATAAAGGAGGGAAAATAATGGCAAAACAAAAAATTCGTATCCGCTTAAAAGCGTATGATCACAGAATCCTTGATCAATCTGCAGAAAAAATTGTTGAAACAGCAAAACGTTCAGGTGCGGCCGTTTCAGGTCCGATTCCGCTTCCAACTGAAAAGTCTGTTTACACGATCCTTCGTGCGGTTCATAAGTACAAAGATTCTCGTGAGCAATTCGAAATGCGGACACATAAGCGTCTAATCGACATCGTTAACCCAACTCCACAAACAGTTGATGCGTTAATGCGTTTAGATTTACCATCTGGTGTTGATATCGAAATCAAACTTTAATCAAGATAAATGAAAAATTATTCAGGAGGTGTGACTTAAATGACCAAAGGAATCTTAGGAAGAAAGATTGGTATGACTCAAGTATTTGCAGAAAACGGCAACTTAATCCCTGTAACTGTAGTTGAGGTAGCTCCAAACGTAGTACTTCAAAAGAAATCTGCTGAAAGCGACGGATATGTTGCAGTTCAAGTGGGTTTTGAAGATAAACGTGATAAGTTAGCTAACAAACCTGAAAAAGGGCATGTTGCAAAAGCAAATACTGCTCCTAAGCGCTTCATTCGCGAATTCCGCGGAGATGACTTAGCAGGCTATGAAGTTGGTCAAGAAGTCAAAGTTGATATTTTCGCTGTAGGCGATTTAGTAGATGTAACAGGAATCTCAAAGGGTAAAGGTTTCCAAGGTGTAATCAAGCGCCACGGACAATCTCGCGGCCCAATGGCTCACGGTTCACGTTATCATCGTCGTCCTGGTTCAATGGGACCTGTTGCTCCAAACCGTGTATTTAAGGGTAAATTATTACCTGGCCGCATGGGTGGAGATCAAATCACTGTCCAAAACCTTGAAATCGTTAAGGTTGATACAGAACGCAACTTACTTTTAATCAAAGGTAACGTTCCAGGAGCTAAAAAAGCATTACTAAAAATTAAAGGTGCAGTTAAAGCATAGTTAATTTATCAGAAAGGAGGAAAAAGGAATGCCTAAAGTAGCATTATTAAACCAAAACGGCTCACAAGTTGGTGATATCGAACTTAACGAAGCAGTTTTTGGTATTGAGCCTAACCAACACGTATTATTTGAAGCGATTGTTATGCAAAGAGCTTCTTTACGTCAAGGGACTCATAAAACTAAAATTCGTTCTGAAGTACGCGGCGGTGGTCGTAAGCCATGGCGTCAAAAAGGAACTGGCCGTGCACGTCAAGGGTCAATTCGTTCCCCACAATGGCGCGGAGGTGGTACTGTTTTCGGTCCAACACCACGCAGCTACAGCTATAAATTACCGAAAAAAGTTCGCCGTTTAGCGATTAAATCTGCACTTTCATCTAAAGTGTTAGAAGAAAATATCTTGGTATTAGAAAGCTTAGCTTTCAATGCTCCAAAAACAAAAGATTTCAAAACAGTATTAGGTGGCCTCTCTGTTGAGAAAAAGGCACTTATCGTTACTGCTGATCTGGATGAAAACGTAGCTTTATCTGCTCGTAACATTCCTGGAGTAACAGTTGTAACAGCTGATGGAATCAACGTATTAGACGTTGTAAATCATGATAAATTAATCATGACTAAAGCAGCGGTTGAAAAAGTTGAGGAGGTGCTTGCATAATGGATGCACGCGATATCATTAAGCGCCCCGTTATTACTGAGCGTTCTACTGACTTAATGGCTGAAAAGAAATATACGTTTGAAGTTGATGTAAAAGCTAACAAAACACAAGTTAAAGTAGCTATTGAAGAAATCTTTGGCGTTGATGTTGAGAAAGTTAACATCATGAATTACAAAGGTAAATTCAAGCGTATGGGTAAATTTGGCGGATACACAAACAAACGCCGTAAAGCAATTGTAAAATTAACTGCTGACAGCAAAGAAATTGAATTCTTTGAAGCATAAGAACCTAACAAGAAGAGGAGGGAAATAACATGGCGATTAAAAAGTACAAACCTACCTCTAATGGTCGTCGCGGAATGACTACTTCTGATTTCGCTGAAATCACAACTAGCACTCCAGAAAAATCTCTATTAGCACCGCTAACGAGAAAAGGCGGCCGTAATAACCAAGGTAAGTTAACTGTTCGTCATCAAGGTGGCGGCCATAAGCGTCAATATCGTTTAATTGATTTTAAACGTAACAAAGATGGCATTCCAGGACGCGTTGCCACTATCGAGTACGATCCAAACCGTTCTGCAAATATTGCATTAATCAATTATGTGGATGGAGAAAAGCGTTATATCTTAGCTCCTAAAAACCTAGTAGTTGGAATGGAAGTAATGTCAGGCCCTGAGGCTGATATTAAAGTGGGTAACGCACTTCCATTAGTAAACATTCCAGTTGGTACTGTAGTACACAACATTGAATTAAAACCTGGTAAAGGCGGACAATTAGTTCGTTCAGCTGGTACATCTGCACAAGTACTTGGTAAAGAAGGTAAATACGTATTAGTACGTTTAACTTCTGGTGAAGTACGCATGATTCTCGCTGAATGCCGCGCTTCTATCGGTCAAGTAGGAAACGAACAACACGAACTTATTAATATTGGTAAAGCAGGTCGTTCTCGCTGGTTAGGCAAACGCCCAACTGTACGTGGATCTGTAATGAACCCTAACGATCACCCACACGGTGGTGGTGAAGGACGTTCACCTATCGGACGTAAATCACCAATGTCTCCATGGGGTAAACCAACTCTTGGATACAAAACTCGTAAGAAAACCAACAAATCAGATAAGTTTATTGTACGTCGTCGTAAAAAATAACGGGACTTTACTACGGTTCACAGAAAGAACCGTAGAACAGTCACGAAGGGAGGTTCCTTCATGGGTCGCAGCTTAAAAAAAGGACCATTTGTTGATGATCATTTAATGGTTAAGATCGAAAAGTTAAATGAAACTGATGGCAAACAAGTTGTTAAAACTTGGTCACGCCGTTCAACGATCTTCCCACAATTTATCGGCCACACAATCGCAGTTTATGATGGTCGTAAACATGTGCCTGTTTATGTAACTGAAGACATGGTAGGACACAAGCTTGGAGAATTCGCTCCAACTCGTGCTTACAAAGGCCATGGTAATGATGACAAGAAAACAAGACGTTAAGAGAGGAGGGCATCCAAATGCAAGCTAAAGCTGTTGCAAGAACAGTTCGTATTGCTCCTCGTAAAGCACGTTTAGTCGTTGATTTAATCCGAGGTAAGCAAGTTGGTGAAGCGGTGGCGATTTTAAATCTCACTCCTAAGGCTGCTTCTCCAATCGTTGATAAAGTATTAAAATCAGCTATGGCAAATGCCGAGCACAACTATGAAATGGACGTTAACAATCTAGTTGTTGAGCAAGCATTCGTTGATGAAGGACCAACGTTAAAACGTTTCCGTCCTCGCGCTATGGGCCGTGCAAGCCAAATTAACAAACGCACGAGCCACATTACAATCGTTTTATCAGAAAAGAAGGAGGGATAAGCTGTGGGTCAAAAAGTAAATCCAGTCGGTTTGCGTATCGGAATCATCCGTGATTGGGAATCTAAATGGTACGCAGGCAAAGACTTCGCTACTCTTTTACACGAAGACCTTAAAATTCGTGAGTACATCACGAAACGTTTAAAAGATGCTTCTGTTTCTAAAGTAGAAATTGAACGTGCTGCTAACCGTGTAAACGTAACAGTCCATACAGCTAAGCCTGGTATGGTTATCGGTAAAGGCGGTACGGAAGTTGAAGCACTTCGTAAAGCATTAAATCAACTAACTGGCAAACGTGTTCATATCAACATTCTTGAAATCAAGAGAGCTGACATTGATGCTAAACTAGTGGCTGAAAATGTTGCTCGTCAATTAGAAAACCGTGTATCTTTCCGTCGTGCACAAAAGCAAGTTATTCAACGTGCAATGCGTGCTGGAGCGAAAGGTATTAAAACAATGGTATCTGGTCGTCTTGGTGGAGCAGATATCGCTCGTTCTGAACACTATAGCGAAGGAACTGTTCCACTTCATACACTTCGTGCGGATATAGACTATGCTACTGCTGAAGCAGATACAACTTATGGTAAGCTAGGCGTTAAAGTATGGATCTATAAAGGCGAAGTCCTTCCTACTAAGAAGAAAAATGCGGAAGGAGGCAAATAATTATGTTATTGCCAAAACGCGTAAAATATCGCCGTCAACACCGTGGTAAAATGCGTGGTAACGCTAAAGGCGGTACTGAAGTAACCTTCGGTGAATACGGCCTACAAGCAATGGAAGCTTCTTGGATCACTAACCGCCAAATCGAAGCTGCCCGTATTGCGATGACACGTTACATGAAACGTGGCGGTAAAGTTTGGATTAAAATTTTCCCTCACAAGCCTTATACAGCTAAACCATTAGAAGTACGGATGGGTTCCGGTAAAGGGGCACCTGAAGGCTGGGTTGCAGTTGTTAAGCCTGGAAAAATTATGTTTGAAATTGCGGGTGTTTCAGAAGAAATCGCACGTGAAGCACTTCGACTTGCAATGCACAAACTTCCTGTTAAATGTAAGTTTGTAAAACGAGAAGAAATTGGTGGTGAATCAAGTGAAAGCTAATGAACTACGTGAACTTACCACTGCTGAAATTGAACAAAAAGTAAAATCTCTAAAAGAAGAGCTTTTCAACCTTCGCTTTCAATTGGCGACAGGACAACTTGAAAACACGGCTCGCATTCGTGAAGTGCGTAAAGCAATTGCCCGTATGAAAACAGTTGTTCGCGAAAGAGAAATCAGCGTTAACAAGTGATTATTGAGAGGAGGTTCACGAAAATGAGTGAACGCAACCAACGCAAAGTTTACACAGGGCGCGTTGTTTCTGACAAAATGGATAAAACCGTTACTGTTCTTGTTGAAACACACAAAAAGCATCCACTATATGGTAAACGCGTTAAGTACTCTAAAAAGTTTAAAGCTCATGATGAGCAAAACGAAGCAAAAATCGGCGATGTTGTACGTATCATGGAAACTCGTCCGCTTTCAGCAACTAAACGCTTCCGTTTAGTTGAGGTAGTAGAAAAAGCAGTTATTATTTAATTGTTCGGATTAAGCTTCATTCCGAAGGGAGGTTACACACATGATTCAACAAGAATCACGTTTAAAAGTTGCTGACAACTCTGGTGCTCGTGAAGTACTTACGATTAAAGTTCTTGGTGGTTCCGGTCGCAAAACTGCTGGTATTGGTGATGTCATCGTTTGTACAGTAAAACAAGCAACACCAGGTGGCGTTGTTAAAAAAGGTGACGTTGTTAAGGCTGTTATTGTTCGTACAAAAAGCGGTGCTCGCCGTCCTGATGGTTCTTACATTCGTTTTGATGAAAACGCATGTGTCATTATCAAAGATGATAAGAGCCCGCGCGGAACGCGTATCTTCGGACCAGTTGCTCGCGAACTTCGCGATAACAACTTTATGAAAATTGTATCTTTAGCTCCAGAAGTACTATAATTTAAATTCAAATGCCTTTAAGGAGGTGCTTAATGATGCATGTGAAAAAAGGTGACAAAGTAAGAGTCATCTCTGGTAAGGATAAAGGCAAAACAGGTGTTATCCTGGCAGCTTATCCTAAAGATAGCCGTGTTCTAGTAGAAGGCGTAAACATCGTGAAAAAACATTCAAAGCCTTCTCAAGTGAATCCACAAGGCGGTATCATCAGCTTTGAGGCTCCAATTCATGTATCGAACGTAATGCCTATCGATCCTAAATCAGGTAACCCAACTCGTGTAGGTTACAAAACGATTGATGACAAAAAAGTACGCGTAGCAAAATCCGGTGAAGTATTAGATAAATAGTTTAAAAAAGAAGGGAGGTACTATGAATGAACCGCCTAAAAGAAAAATTTGTTAAAGAAGTAACACCTGCTCTAATGAGCAAGTTCAACTATAAATCAGTTATGGAAGTTCCTAAGCTTGACAAAATCGTTATCAATATGGGTGTTGGTGATGCTGTTGCTAATGCAAAAGCACTTGACATTGCTGTTGAGGAGCTTGCAACGGTTACAGGTCAAAAACCTATCGTAACTCGTGCGAAAAAGTCTATCGCTGGCTTCCGTCTACGTGAAGGTATGCCAATCGGTGCAAAGGTAACACTTCGCGGTGAGCGCATGTACGAATTCTTGGATAAATTAGTTTCCGTTTCTTTACCTCGTGTGCGTGACTTCCGTGGTGTTTCTAAGAAAGCTTTCGATGGTCGCGGTAACTATACATTGGGTATTAAAGAACAATTAATCTTCCCTGAAATTGATTACGATAAAGTAAGCAAAGTTCGTGGTATGGATATCGTTATCGTAACGACTGCTAACACTGATGAAGAATCTCGTGAACTTTTAACTCAATTTGGAATGCCATTCCAAAAGTAATCGATAAATAAGGGAGGCGAAAACGTGGCTAAAAAGTCAATGATTGCGAAACAACAGCGCACGCCTAAATTCAAAGTACAAGAGTACACACGCTGCGAACGTTGCGGACGTCCTCACTCTGTATATCGTAAATTTAAGCTTTGCCGTATTTGTTTCCGTGAATTAGCATACAAAGGACAAATTCCTGGTGTTAAAAAAGCTAGCTGGTAAAACTAGAAGCTTGGGAAGGAGGTAAAAATAATGGTCATGACAGATCCAATTGCTGATATGCTTACTCGCATTCGTAATGCGAACATGGTGCGTCACGAAAAGTTAGAAGTGCCTGCTTCTAATGTGAAAAAAGAAATTGCTGAAATCTTAAAGCGCGAAGGTTTCGTACGTGACGTTGAATTTATTGAAGACAACAAACAAGGCATCATCCGTATCTTCTTAAAATACGGTGCAAATAACGAACGCGTTATTACTGGCCTTAAGCGCATAAGCAAGCCTGGCCTTCGAGTTTACGCAAAATCTACGGAGGTACCACGCGTTCTTAACGGTCTTGGTATCGCATTAGTATCAACATCAAACGGTGTTATTACAGATAAAGAAGCTCGTGCAAAACAAATCGGCGGAGAAGTATTAGCTTACGTTTGGTAACATGAGTTTTTGAATGAATGGAGGTGCACTAAATGTCTCGCGTAGGAAAAAAACCAATTGAGATTCCAGCAGGAGTTACGGTTACTTTAAACAACAATACTGTTACTGTTAAAGGGCCTAAAGGCGAACTAACTCGTTCTTTTAATCCTGATATCTTAATTACTGTTGAAGAAAACGTTGTAACAATCACTCGTCCATCTGACGTGAAAGAACACCGCGCATTGCACGGAACGACTCGTGCGGTGATCGCGAACATGGTTGAAGGTGTTTCCACTGGCTTTACAAGAAACCTAGAATTAATCGGGGTTGGTTACCGTGCACAAAAGCAAGGTAACAAGCTTGTATTAAACGTAGGTTACTCACACCCAGTTGAAATTGAACCTGAAGCTGGCCTTGAAATCGAAGTACCTGCCAATACAAAAATCACTATCAAAGGTACTGATAAAGAACGTGTTGGTGAATTAGCTGCCAATATTCGCGGAGTACGTCCTCCTGAGCCATACAAAGGCAAAGGAATTCGTTACGAAGGTGAATTTGTTCGTCGTAAAGAGGGTAAAACTGGTAAGTAATGCCGCATAGGTAAACGAAAGGAGTGACGTAAATGATTACGAAGCTTGATAAAAACGCTACTCGCAAGAAAAGACATGCTCGTGTTCGTGCGAAACTTAGCGGTACTTCAACTCGTCCACGTTTAAATGTGTTTCGTTCAAACAAGCATATTTATGCGCAGATTATCGATGACATGAATGGAGTAACTTTAGCAAGTGCTTCTACAAAAGAAAAAGATTTTGGTCTTGATTCTACTAGTAACGTTGAAGCTGCACAAAAGGTCGGAGAATTAGTCGCTAAACGTGCGGTAGAAAAAGGTATCACTTCTATTGTCTTTGACCGTGGAGGATACCTATACCACGGCCGCGTGCAAGCATTAGCTGATGCTGCCCGCGAAAACGGCTTACAATTCTAATAGTCAAAGGAGGGACACAAAATGATGCGTCGTATTGATCCAAACAAACTTGAACTTGAAGAACGCGTAGTTACGGTTAACCGTGTTGCGAAAGTTGTTAAAGGTGGACGTCGTTTCCGTTTCTCTGCTCTTGTAGTAGTTGGAGACAAAAACGGTCATGTCGGATTCGGTACTGGTAAAGCACAGGAAGTACCAGATGCCATTCGCAAAGCCATCGAAGATGCAAAGAAAAACTTAGTTGAAGTACCAATGGTTGGAACTACTGTTCCTCACCAAGTAATTGGACGTTTTGGTGCTGGCGAAATTCTTCTAAAACCTGCTTCTGAAGGTACAGGAGTTATCGCTGGGGGTCCAGTTCGTGCTGTTCTTGAATTAGCAGGGGTAGCTGATATCCTTTCTAAATCACTAGGAACGAACACTCCAATTAACATGGTACGTGCTACAGTTGAAGGTTTAAAACAATTAAAACGTGCTGAAGACGTAGCAAAATTACGTGGTAAATCAGTAGAAGAACTGTTAGGATAAGGGGGGAATTCAAATGGCGAAACTTTTAATTACCCTCAACCGTAGCGTAATTGGTCGCCCTGAGGACCAACGTGAAACAGTTAAAGCGCTAGGATTACGTAAATTAAATCAAACAGTTGAGCATCAAGATAACGCTGCGATTCGCGGTATGATTAACAAAGTTGCTCACCTTGTAACAGTTAAAGAACAATAGTTGATTCTTTTCTTTCATAAGGAGGTGCCAATATGAAACTTCATGAATTAAAACCTGCCGAGGGTTCTCGTAAAGAACGTAAACGTCTAGGACGTGGTATCGGATCTGGTCAAGGAAAAACAGCGGGTAAAGGTCATAAAGGTCAAAATGCTCGTTCCGGCGGCGGTGTACGTCCTGGCTTCGAGGGTGGTCAAACACCTTTATATCGTCGTTTACCAAAACGTGGTTTTACCAACATTAGCCGTAAAGAATATGCCATTCTTAATCTTGATACCTTAAATCGCTTTGAAGACGGTACAGAAGTTACTCCAGAACTTCTTATCGAAACAGGCGTTATTAGTAACGAAAAAGCTGGAATCAAGGTTCTTGCTAAAGGAACGCTAGAGAAAAAGTTGACTGTAAAAGCTAACAAATTCTCCTCTGCTGCTAAGGAAGCGATCGAAGCTGCTGGTGGAACTACTGAGGTGATCTAATGTTCCAAACAATCTCCAATTTTATGCGCGTGGGTGATATAAGACGAAAGATCATATTCACCCTTTTAATGTTAGTCGTTTTTCGACTAGGTACATTCATTCCTGTACCGAATGTAAATGCTGAAGTTCTTGCTAGCCAAGATAAGCTCAGTGTATTTGGTATCTTAAATACTTTTGGCGGTGGGGCATTAAAACAATTCTCCATCTTCGCAATGGGTATCATGCCGTATATCACTGCGTCGATTATTATTCAGTTACTACAAATGGATGTTGTTCCGAAATTTACGGAATGGTCCAAACAAGGGGAGTCTGGGCGTCGTAAGATTGCTCAAATTACCCGTTATTTCACTATAATTCTTGGATTTATCCAAGCATTAGGTATGTCCTATGGCTTTAATAATTTAGCCAGCGGACAATTGATTGTAAACCCTGGTATTGGTACGTATCTCTTAATTGCTGTTACTTTAACTGCTGGTACATCATTTTTGATGTGGTTAGGTGAGCAAATCACTGAAAAAGGTGTGGGAAATGGAATTTCCATTATCATCTTTGCCGGGATCGTTGCTGGTATGCCTACAACGATTAATCAAATCTATGTTCAGCAATTTGAAAACGCAGGAGATGCGATATTCATACGAATTGTTACGGCTGTTTTAATCATACTTGCTGTGATTGCAATCGTAGTTGGCGTCATTTTTATCCAACAAGCAAATCGTAAAATTCCAATTCAATATGCAAAACGTGTTGTGGCAGGACGTAATCCAGTTGGTGGTCAGTCCACTCACATGCCGTTAAAAGTTAACGCTGCAGGTGTTATTCCTGTCATCTTTGCGGTTTCATTTATTGTAACTCCAAGAACAATTGCATCATTTTTCACACCAAATGATGTAACAAATTGGATTAATAACAATCTTGACTATTCACATCCAATTGGGATGACGTTATATGCAGCACTAATTATCGCGTTCACTTATTTCTATGCTTTTATCCAAGTTAACCCTGAACAAGCAGCGGAAAACTTACAAAAGCAAAGCGGCTATATTCCTGGTATTCGTCCTGGAAAGAGCACGCAAGAATACTTAACACGCGTCTTATACCGTTTAACTTTCGTTGGTGCAATCTTCCTAACTGTTATCGCTGTGCTTCCTACTATATTTATTAATATAGCGAACCTGCCGAAATCAGCTCAAATAGGTGGAACAAGCTTGCTCATCGTTGTCGGTGTTGCGCTTGATACGTACAAGCAGCTTGAAGCACAATTAGTTAAACGTCATTATAAAGGGTTTATTAAGTAAAAGGTTTTTGGGACCCTTGGTTCCCAAAAACCTATTAATAGCACGAGGGGGGAACACGTGTGAATTTAGTATTAATGGGGCTTCCAGGTGCCGGTAAAGGTACCCAAGCTGAAAGAATCGTCGAACAATACGGCATCCCTCATATCTCTACTGGAGATATGTTCCGTGCAGCGATGAAAGAAGGAACTGAGCTAGGTTTACAAGCGAAATCATTCATGGATAAGGGCGAACTTGTTCCTGATGAAGTAACAATCGGTATTGTCCGTGAGCGATTAAGTAAGGATGACTGTCAAAAGGGCTTCCTGCTAGATGGCTTTCCTAGAACTGTCCCTCAAGCAGAGGCGTTAGAAAACCTATTAGTTGATTTAAATAAAAAAATCGATTATGTAGTTAATATTAACGTTGATAAAAGTATCTTAATGGATCGTTTGACTGGACGTCGCATTTGTAAAGAATGTGGATCTACGTATCATTTAGTCTTTAATCCTCCTGCAAAAGAGGGTGTGTGCGACCGCTGTGGCGGAGAGCTCTACCAAAGAGCAGATGATAATGCAGAAACCGTTCAAAATAGATTAGATGTTAATATCAAACAACAAGAACCATTACTAACTTTTTATGAAACCAAAGGTTATCTCCGCACGATTGATGGCCAGCAGGATATTACCATAGTATTCGCTGATATCAAGCAATTACTCGGGGGCTTACATTAATGATCATTTGCAAAACCCCTGAACAACTTGAGATCATGCGAGAAGCTGGGCGCATTGTTGCCCTTACCCACCAAGAGTTAAAAAAACATTTAACTCCTGGCATAACCACAAAAGAATTGGATTTGCTAGCAGAGGAATTTATTCTCGCTCAGAATGCGATTCCTTCGTTTAAAGGGTATAATGGTTTCCGTGGCAGCATCTGCACAAGTGTGAACGAAGTACTTGTTCACGGGATTCCGGGAAGTCGCGTATTAAATGAGGGCGATGTAATTAGTATTGATATCGGAGCTCAATTTAACGGCTACCATGGCGATTCAGCTTGGACATATGCGATTGGAAAGATTGATGAGAATTCCCAGCGTCTACTTGACGTTACAGAGGAATCCCTTTATCAAGGGTTAAACGAAGCTAAACCGGGCGAGCGACTCTCGAACATCTCCCATGCGATTCAAAAGTATGTGGAAGCAAACGGCTTTTCTGTTGTACGCGAGTATGTAGGACACGGAGTCGGGCAAGACTTACATGAAGAACCTAATATTCCTCATTTTGGTCCGCCAAACAAAGGTCCGGAATTGAAGCCTGGAATGGTACTTGCAATTGAACCGATGGTAAATGCCGGAAGCCGGTATGTAAAAACATTGGCTGACGATTGGACGGTTGTAACAGTTGATGGCAAGCGCAGTGCTCATTTCGAGCATACGATTGCAATCACTGAAACCGGATTTGAAATCTTAACCAAAATATAATTTTTGGCTGATTTCATTGTTAGACCGATTCTAATCCGCAAATAATAGTAATTTGTAATAGTTACTAGCGGACAGAATGCTGCTCAATATGTTAAAATTGTAAGGTTGCAGGATGACGTACAAAGAAAAGACTTAGTTGCACACTAACGAACGCTATTCTGAAATGAGAAGGGAGACGAGACCGATGGCCAAAGATGATGTTATTGAAATCGAAGGTAAAGTGATTGAAACTTTGCCAAATGCAATGTTTAAGGTAGAATTAGAAAATGGTCATACTGTGCTAGCTCATGTTTCTGGTAAAATTCGAATGCACTTCATTCGAATACTTCCGGGTGACAAGGTGACTGTTGAGCTTTCTCCATATGACTTAACACGCGGAAGAATTACTTACCGCTTTAAATAATCAGCTTGCACTCCGTACCATTAAGGAGGTTAGGATAATGAAAGTAAGACCATCTGTTAAACCGATCTGCGAAAAGTGCAAAGTTATCCGTAGACGCGGAAAAGTTATGGTTATCTGTGAAAACCCTAAACATAAACAAAAACAAGGTTAATCTTGAAGGAGGTGCTGCTTTAATATGGCACGTATTGCTGGTGTAGATATTCCACGTGAAAAACGTGTAGTTATCTCTTTAACTTACATTTATGGTATTGGTAAAAATACTGCACGAAAAGTCTTAGCAGAAGCTGGTGTTTCTGAAGATACTCGTGTGCGTGATTTAACAGAAGACGAATTAAACAAAATCCGTGACATCATCGACAAACTAAAAGTTGAAGGTGATCTTCGCCGTGAAATTTCTCTTAACATTAAGCGTTTAATGGAAATCGGCTGCTACCGCGGATTACGTCATCGTCGTGGTCTACCGGTTCGTGGACAAAATACGAAAAACAACGCTCGTACACGCAAAGGTCCTCGTAAGACTGTTGCGAACAAGAAGAAGTAATCGGCAAAGGAGGTTATTTTAATGGCACGTAAAACTAATACACGTAAACGTCGTGTTAAAAAGAATATTGAATCAGGTATTGCACATATCCGTTCAACATTTAACAATACGATTGTAACAATCACTGATGTTCATGGTAATGCAATTTCATGGTCAAGTGCTGGTGCGCTTGGATTTAGAGGTTCTCGTAAATCTACTCCATTCGCAGCACAAATGGCTGCTGAAACAGCTGCAAAGACATCCATCGAACATGGAATGAAAACTTTAGAAGTTACTGTAAAAGGTCCTGGTGCAGGCCGTGAAGCAGCTATTCGTGCTCTTCAAGCTGCTGGTCTTGAAGTAACAGCAATTAAAGACGTTACACCTGTTCCTCATAATGGATGCCGTCCACCAAAACGCCGTCGTGTTTAATTTATCTGTATAGAAGTTGTATCAAGCGTCTATAATGGATATGATACTAATTTTCGAGAGTTATACAGAAAATTTATTCCAGTTGTTGTGCACAAAACGGGAACGTATACATGGGGGAATTTCGGTTAGCTAAACTACTACTAATCGAGTTTCGACGTTTTGAAGGAGGGTTATTTGATGATCGAAATAGAAAAACCAAAAATCGAAACGGTTGAGATCAACGATGATGCCAAGTACGGGAAGTTCGTCGTAGAGCCACTTGAGCGTGGATATGGTACCACTTTGGGTAACTCCTTACGTCGTATCCTATTATCTTCACTCCCAGGTGCCGCTGTTACATCGATTCAGGTCGATGGGGTACTTCATGAGTTCTCAACAATTGAAGGCGTCGTAGAGGATGTAACATCCATCATTTTAAACATTAAAAAAATAGCTTTAAAAATCTATTCTGACGAAGAGAAAACACTTGAAATTGATGTGCAGGGTGAAGGGCCTGTCAAGGCAAGCAATATTACCCATGACAGTGATGTCGAGATTTTAAATCCTGACCTTCATATTGCCACATTAGCAACAAATGGACATCTTCGCATGCGTTTAACGGCTAGACGTGGACGTGGTTATACACCGGCTGAACAGAACAAAAGAGAAGATCAGCCAATTGGTGTGATTCCAATTGACTCCATTTATACGCCTGTTTCCCGTGTGTCCTTTCAGGTAGAAAATACTCGTGTTGGTCAAATGTCAAATTTTGACAAGCTAACGCTTGATGTTTGGACAGATGGAAGCACTGGGCCAAAAGAAGCGATTGCTCTTGGTTCGAAAATTTTGACCGAGCATTTGAATATTTTTGTCGGATTAACCGATGAAGCTCAAAATGCTGAAATTATGATTGAAAAAGAAGAAGATCAAAAAGAAAAAGTTCTTGAAATGACAATTGAAGAACTAGACCTTTCTGTTCGTTCTTATAACTGCTTAAAGCGTGCTGGAATCAACACTGTTCAGGAATTAGCCAATAAGACTGAAGAAGATATGATGAAGGTTCGTAATTTAGGTCGCAAATCACTTGAAGAAGTGAAGGCGAAACTAGAAGAGCTTGGATTGGGCTTGCGTAAAGACGACTAGTCTGCTATTCGTCGCTACCAATGCTAATAATCCGTTTAATGACTTCAACAAAGGAGGGAACCCTTCATGGCATACAGAAAGTTAGGACGCACTAGTGCACAGCGTAAAGCTATGCTACGTGATTTAACTACAGATTTAATTATCAACGAGCGCATTGAAACAACAGAAACTCGCGCGAAAGAACTTCGTGTGACTGTTGAAAAAATGATCACTTTAGGCAAACGCGGGGATTTACATGCTCGCCGTCAAGCTTCTTCATATGTTCGTAATGAAATTGCTAATGCTGAATCTGGTCAAGATGCTGTACAAAAACTTTTCGCTGATATCGCTCCACGTTATCAAGAGCGTCAAGGTGGATATACTCGTATTATGAAACTTGGACCACGCCGCGGTGACGGTGCACCAATGGTTATTATCGAGTTAGTTTAATACCTTTTAACAGACAACAAGGGCGCTGGACAGTTTACAAACAAACTTGTTCTTTGCCCTTTTTCTGTAAGAGAAATTTTAATAGTGTACGAACCAAGCCAAAAAGAGTGTTATGATGAGCGTGACTCCTTCAATGGAGCGAAGATTTTTTAATCATTCCCGGAATGAATACTAGTATTCGTTTTCACGTCTCGTCTAGCTCATGCACCTCCTCCCATTTCTATTATAGAAATCCCTTTTAATTGCAGTTGAAAACGTTACTGCCCGGGGACGAGGTGCAGGCTTTTTTTGTATGTAAAAGAAAAATGAGCTGAGGACAGGTTAGCTGAGAGGAGGAATATGACTATGAAAGAATCAATTGTATCCCTTAAGGGAGTTTCTTTTCAATACGATACACAAGAACGCTACGCCTTAAACAATGTTACGTTTGACATTTATGATGGTGAATGGCTAGCAATCGTTGGCCATAATGGGTCCGGTAAATCTACCATGGCAAAGCTGCTAAATGGCTTGCAATTTCCCCAAGCAGGCGAGATTACAGTTTGTGGGATGCCGCTAAATGAAGAGTCAATTTGGGACATTCGCACAAAACTAGGGATGGTATTTCAAAACCCTGACAATCAATTTGTTGGTACAACGGTACAGGATGATGTGGCTTTTGGTCTAGAAAATAATGGGATACCCCGGGATGAAATGGTCCAAAGAGTCGAAGATTCATTAAGAAAAGTGAAAATGGATAAGTTTCTATATCAAGAGCCCCACCATCTATCGGGTGGACAGAAGCAGCGGGTTGCAATTGCTGGTGTGTTAGCGTTAAGACCATCTATCATTATTTTAGATGAAGCAACATCGATGCTCGATCCAAGAGGACGTGAGGAGGTATTAGAGACGGTTAGACTTTTAAAAGAAGAAAAATCTTTAACCGTAATCTCAATCACCCACGATCTGGAAGAGGCAGCAAAGGCGGACCGAATCATTGTGATGAACAAAGGTGAAGTTTTTCGTGAAGGAACCCCGGAAGAGATTTTTTCAATGGATGAGCAATTGATTCAACTAGGGTTGGATATTCCTTTCTCGGTGAAAATGAGTAAAGCATTCCGTCAAAAAGGGATTGACTTTTCCAAGCATTATTTATCGGAAGAAGAGTTGGTGACAGAGTTATGGACATCTCGCTTCAACATATAGAATATCGGTATCAAGCAAATACTCCTTTTGAACAAATGGCGATAGAGGATGTATCGATTGAAATCCCTTCTGGGACTTACATGGCGATCATTGGCCATACCGGTTCCGGAAAGTCGACGGTTTTACAGCATTTAAACGCGCTTTTGCAGCCTACAAAAGGGACTGTGAAAATTGGTGACCATGAAATTAAGGCTCAGCAGAAAAATAAGAACTTAAAACAAGTACGGCAAAAGGTAGGAATTGTGTTTCAATTCCCTGAACATCAGTTATTTGAAGAAACCGTTGAAAAAGATATTATCTTTGGTCCTATGAATTTTGGAATATCGGAAGCTGAAGCAAAGAAAAGGGCCCGCATAGCTTTGAAACAGGTAGGGCTTGCTGAAGATATTTTAGAAAAATCACCGTTTGATCTCTCTGGAGGGCAAATGCGACGTGTTGCCATTGCCGGAGTATTGGCGATGGAGCCTGATGTAATTGTCCTGGACGAGCCAACCGCGGGTTTAGATCCGCGCGGCCGCAAAGAAATTATGGATATGTTTTACACACTCCATCAGGATAGAAAGCTATCGACAATATTAGTTACCCACAGCATGGAGGATGCGGCCAGATACGCTGACCAAATTGTGATTATGCAACATGGGAAAGTGGTCAATCAGGGGACACCGGAAGAAATTTTCTCTTCACCGGTCGAATTGGTGCAAATGGGGCTGGATGTCCCAGAAGTGGTCCGCTTCCAGCTTAAGCTTGAGGAAAAAACGGGCGTGAAATTAGATAAAATCTATTTATCAATTGAGGAGTTATCTTCTGCTGTCACAGGCGTTCTAAATCGAGGTGTTCGCTCATGATGGAAAAAATGATTTTCGGCCGCTATGTGCCGGCAGATTCCATTATTCATAAGATGGACCCTCGTTCAAAATTAATGATCATCTTCCTTTTTGTCTGTATTATTTTTCTAGCGAATAACTGGGTTACCTATGCACTTATTGGAATATATACTTTTTTAATGCTCGGAATGTCGAGAATTCCGGTTCGGTTTCTGTATGGAGGCCTTAAACCGGTTCTCTGGCTTGTTCTATTTACATTAGTTCTTCAGTTGTTTTTTACAAAGGAAGGGGCTATTTTGTTCGAATGGGGTCCAGTGAAAATATATGAAGGAGGCGTTAGGATGGGGATTTTTATTTCGTTAAGATTCTTCTTCTTAATCTTAATGACATCCCTGCTGACGTTAACGACGACTCCCATCGAGATTACAGATGGTCTTGAAACGCTGTTACATCCTTTAAAAAAGATTCGTTTCCCTGTCCATGAAATGGCACTGATGATGTCGATTTCATTACGATTTATTCCAACGCTGATGCAAGAAACGGATAAAATCATGAAAGCGCAAATTGCCCGCGGAGTCGAATTTGCCAGCGGCCCTTTCAAGGAACGGATTAAAGCGGTTATCCCATTACTCATCCCCTTGTTCGTTAGTTCCTTTAAACGGGCTGAGGAGCTGGCGATTGCCATGGAGGCAAGAGGATACCGCGGTGGTGAGGGGAGAACGAAATACCGGCAATTAAGCTGGCGAATGGTCGATTCTCTGCAGTTAGTTGTTCTTGTTGTTTTAACCATACTTTTATTTTTATTACGTTCATAATGGAGCGAAACCATGCAAAGGTACAGATGCATCATATCCTATGATGGCTCGGGATTTTCCGGTTATCAGGTCCAACCGAATAAGCGAACCATACAATTAGAACTAGAAACTGCGCTAGCAAAAATGCATAAGGACGCTACGATTAAAGTAATCGGCTCTGGAAGGACGGATGCAGGTGTCCATGCAAAAGGACAGGTAATCCACTTTGATTCGTCGTTACTTATTCCGGAAAATAGGTGGGAAGTTGCCTTGAATTCGCTGCTGCCAGAAGATATTTCTGTCCTTGAGGTAAAAAAGGTCAGCGAGTCCTTTCACGCTCGCTTTGATGCTGTAGGGAAGGAATATCGCTATGTGCTTCAATTATCATCAAAGAGGGATCCATTTAAGCGGAAATTTGCTTATCAGTATCCTTTTAGATTAAATGTAGAGGCAATGCGAGCGGCAAGTAAATATTTTCTCGGGACCCATGATTTTACAAGTTTTTGCTCGGCAAAAACGGAGGTTGAGGATAAGGTCCGCACGATTGAGACGATTGATTTTTTCATGGAAGGTAACTTACTTACTTTTCGTTTTGTTGGAAATGGTTTTTTGTATAATATGGTTCGTATTCTAGTAGGAACGTTGTTAGAGGTCGGATCAGGGCAACGTTCGCCTTCAGAAATGGAGGATATCTTAGCTAATAGAGACCGCCGTCTTGCAGGGAAAACTGCTCCAGCTCAAGGATTATACCTCTGGGAAGTGTTTTATAATTAGGCTCTCTTAAACAAATTTCTTTAACATAAACTTAATTGGTTCATAAAGCCCGAAAGAGGAAAAAATGCTCCTCACGGTCAATAAGAAAGCTTTTTCAATTGATGTAGTTAATAATTAGTGATTATTTCTTAAAACAACCCGACCTGGTGTAACATTCCCTTGACATATGGACTTGAAGAATTTATTATATTATATGTGTGTGTTTTTAATCCCACGATAAAGCCCCGGAAAGTCTTCATCGTGATTGAAAATATATGAATAGAAAACTTAAGCGCACAAGGGCATTTAACGTTCATTCCCGGAACAGAATCGAATCGCTGATTGCTTAATAATAGTGCGAAAAAATAATCTTTAATGGATTTAATTAGGAGGGAAACTCATGCGTACAACGTTTATGGCAAATGCCAACAATATCGAGCGTAAATGGTACGTGATTGATGCTGAGGGCAAAACTCTTGGTCGTCTTGCTTCTGAAGTAGCATCAATCTTACGTGGTAAAAACAAACCTACTTTTACACCACATGTTGATACTGGTGATAATGTAATCATTCTTAACGCTTCTAAAGTAGAACTAACTGGTAAGAAATTAACTGACAAGATTTACTACCGTCACACTATGCACCCAGGTGGTTTAAAAACAAGAACTGCTTTGGAAATGCGTACTAACTATGCTGAGAAAATGATCGAGCTTGCTGTTAAAGGCATGCTTCCAAAGAATTCTCTTGGCCGTCAAATGTTCAAAAAATTACACGTATATGCTGGCAGCGAACATCCGCACCAAGCACAAAAACCTGAAGTTTACGAACTTCGCGGTTAATTAAGAGGGAGGGACAAAAACTATGGCACAAGTTCAATATATCGGTACTGGTCGTCGTAAGAGCTCTGTCGCACGCGTGCGCTTAGTTCCAGGCACAGGTAAAATTGTAGTTAATGGTCGTGAAATCGAAGATTATATCCCATTTGAAGCTTTACGTGTTGTTGTAAGACAACCATTAGTAGCTACTGAAACTGTTGGCAGCTATGATGTTCTTGTAAACGTAAGCGGTGGTGGATACACTGGTCAAGCTGGCGCAATTCGCCACGGTATTGCTCGCGCATTACTTCAAGCTGATCCAGAATTCCGTCCAACATTAAAACGCGCAGGATTATTAACTCGTGATGCACGTATGAAAGAACGTAAAAAATACGGTCTTAAAGGCGCTCGTCGTGCACCTCAGTTCTCAAAACGTTAATTTTTGGCGTTTCAAAGGCTCTCAACCATTTGGTTGGGGGTCTTTTTTTGCTTTTGGACTTTTATATAAATGTAGAATCCAAGTGATTAATCACTTGGATTCATTTTTTTTGGCGTCTGAAAGATAAACGATCCTTAATAAATAAAAATATTCTTCTCTAACCGAACAGCCATAATAATCTGTTTAGTCTCCTAATTGATTCCTCACCGCATAAAGTGCAGCCTGTGTCCGGTCTGCCAGTTCAAGCTTTGCCAAAAGGTTTGATACATGAGTTTTAACGGTTTTTTCGGTGATAAATAAAGAGGAGGCGATTTCTTTATTACTTTTTCCCTTGGCAATTTCTTTTAAAACATCCAACTCTCTTTTGGTTAATTCCTCGATTAAATTTTTTTTCACTTTGCTTTTATTGGATAAATTGGCCAGTAAATGCGAGGTAGCTCTCGGATGAAGTTGGTTTTCTCCGCTCATGATTTTTTTTATCGATGTGACAAGTACATCAGGCTGGATGTCTTTTAGCTGGAATCCGGAAGCACCTGCTTCAAGGGCGGGGATAACATGATCTTGTTCTGAGAAGCTGGTCAACATCATAATTTTAATTTCAGGTTGTTCACTTTTAATAATCCTTGTTGCCTGGATTCCATCCATTTCAGGCATAACCAAATCCATTAGAATAATATCCGGCTTTAGCAATTTTGCCAGTTCAATGGCTTCCTTCCCATTTGCAGCTTCCCCGATAATATCAAGACCCTTTTGGGTGCGAAGAAAAAAGACTAGGCCTCTTCTGACGACATGATGGTCGTCTGCTATTAATACGCGTATATTCACCGAATTCTCCCCCTAGAACGGAATATAGATCTTTAGTTCTGTCCCGCTTCCCGGTTTGCTATTTAATTGAAAGGTACCATTTAACGCTTCTGTCCGAGTTTTCATATTTTTTAATCCCAATGAGGGGATTTCTAGATTATCTTCATAATGGAAGCCACAGCCCATATCCTTGATTGTCATCACTACCTCATCGCTAGCAGCATGAAACAATAAAATCACCTCTACGGTCTGGGAATGCTTTTTACAATTGGCTAGAGCTTCTTGTCCGATGCGCCACAAAGCTTCCTCCACCTTTCCCGGAATGCTGGCCACTCCTGTCACATTTGTTTCAATGGACAGGCCAAGCATATCAGCATAACTTCTTAAGGCACTTACCATTCCATTTTCCAGTCCATGCGGTTTCAACTGCCAAATTAATGCTCGCATTTCCCCAAGAGCTTCCTGAGCTAAATCCTGAATATAGCTAAACGTTTGTTTTACTTCATTATTTTGTGTCATTTCCACTCCTGCCCGTGCTGTAAGGCTGAGGGAAAATAAAAGCTGATTAACGGAATCGTGAAGATCCCTCGCAAGCCGGTTCCGCTCAGCTACAAGCGCTGTCTCTTGTTCCAGCTGAGTCAATTTGATTCGTTTTAATGCTGTTCCTATTTGAAAGGCAACCGTTTCAAGTAAAGCCAGTTCATTTTTCTGGAAATGTGTTTTGTTTGGCGAACCAACATTTAATACTCCGAACCGTTCCTCTCCAGCTCGGAGCGGGACGGTCGCATGATGGGTCAAGCCGCAAGTTTCCCCAGCCTTGTCTTCAAGAGCATCTTCAATCCGTTTGCATTCCATAATATTAGATGCTTTATTCAGTTTTCGATTGTTGTATTTATTCACGCACCAGCACTCACCCTGGCACATCCTCCGATTATCGTCATTTGCCAAAGCAGGCGGCAGGGCTTCATGGGCTGCAAGCTGATGGACACCATTTTCTTCGATTAAAAAAATCCAACCTGTTTGTAGTCCAGTTACATGGAGAAGTCTTTTCAAAACTCCAGACAGCACGTCCTTTGTGTCTGTCCCTTCATTTAAAAGCTCCGCAATTTCCTTTAAAATGCCGATTTCGTCATATCTAGCCGCTTCAGACATTCCATTTCTCCCTCCACCGTCCCGTATCTACTGCCATTATAGCTTATTTTCAGTTTTCAGATGCTAAATTTAGGTTGTAAATATGTCTTAGATTAGATGTTAAAAAGCTGTCTCTCTTAAAAATAGAGCAGACAGCTTTGTTTTTTTTAGTTTCACGAAACAGGTCTAACCTGCAAAAACTCGATAATTTCTTGATCGGGTCCTTCAAAAAATACGGTCTCCCAGCCATTCTGAAGCTTGTAAGGACCTTCTATTTTTCTAATGTCATCAAACCGGTTCATCACTTCATGGAGGTCGCTTACCTCAAAACAAAGATGAGTTGTTTTATCGTTCTCCCCTTGACCGGAGATTAGCTCAAGCCTAAAATCGTTCGAAGCGAGAAACACAATCTCTTCACCCATGAAGAAAAATCGGCTTTCTGTCTGAAAACCCAAGTACTTTTTGTAGAAAGCGATCGACTCCTCTAAATTATTTACTTCTATGGCATAATGATGAAACCGCATATGAGTGCCTCCAATCATATAATTAAATTCATATCCCCAAATTCATGCCATAAATAGCAGGCTTCGATTGCTTGATCATATGCTTGAAGTAAATGGTGTTCGGAAATAAAGGCCGACAGCATATCGAGGTGGCTAGCCTTCGGTTCATGAAAACCGGTAATGATTCCATCTGCTATTTTTAAAGGATATTGTTGATCGATATATAGATTCGTCACTCCTGAAAGTGCCCCGTTTCTGGCTGCGCTCTCAAGAGCCCTGACCACCGTTGTACCAACCGCAATTACCCTATTGCCGGATGCTTTTGTTTGGAGAATCTTTTCCATTGTACGGTCAGAGATTTGATACTCCTCTTCATTCTCTTCGGGTGACTGATCCCATTGATCATCAAGCAAATAGCTTAATCCTGTATGCAGTTGGATAAAATCAACCTGGATGTCTTGGTGTTTCAACTTAAATAGCAGCTCCCAGCTAAAGGCTCTACCAGCCGATGGCATCTCCACTGAACCAGGATGGCTGGCAAAAACGGTTTGATAGTAATCCAAGTCCCATGGATGTCCTATATATTCATAGCGTATCGGTTCACCGAGAGCATAGATGATATTGAACAGATCCGATCCTTTTTTAGTAAACTGAATGATCTTTAGTGGGGAATTTTCCTTTTCGCCGATCACCGTTGCAGACAATTCAGGCGAAAATTGCAAAGTATCGCCTGTTTTAATAGGGTTTGCAACAACCAAGGCATCCCAAGTATCATCGTGACGGAGCCTTGCTAACCGGACTTCCGCTTTTGGTGCGATTCGAACATTGTTTCTTAACCATGTAGCAGATAAAACCGCAGGTATGGTTCGACTATTATTTAAAATAACCAAATCCCCAGGTTGGAGATAATTTGTCAAGTGGAAGAAGCGGTCATGCCTAATTTCACCTGTAGCTCGGTCTAGAACCATCATCCTGACATGATCTCTTCTCAAGCCTCGTTTTTCAGGAGGGTGGGAAGCATTCAGTTCATTAGGAAGATAAAAATCCAAGGCTTTTGTCGCCATCTTTAGACCCCCTCTTGCTGGGCTTCAAACCGCTGGCCATTAATTCCAGCAGACTTCTTTGATGCTAGGTATAAAAATACGTCAACAACATTCTCCGGCTTTGCTAACGGGTAATCGCAATTGGGAACGGCCAATTGATGCATTTCTGTGTCCATTTCTCCCGGATCGACCATGTTTACCCGGACATTGGTTTGGCTTAATTCATCTGCCCACGTTTGGGTGAGGCCCTCAACGGCAAATTTTGAAATTCCGTATGCCCCCCATCCTGCAAAGCCCGTATGACCGGCTTCCGATGTCACATTGATAATAGAGCCTTCATTACGCTCAAGCATCCCCGGAATCACTCTTCTCGTTACGAAAAATGGCGAAATCACATTCACCCGGAGTACCTCAGCAAATTCTTCTTCAGGGTAATCGAGAAGTAAGGGCATTGGACTTGGACCTAAGATAGATGCATTATTAATCAGGACATCAATATGGCCAAATGCTTTCTCTGTCATCGCAACGAACCGTTCAACATCTCTTGACTTGGAAATATCAGCGGTAACCGCAAGCACTTCAGCACCAAAGCTCTCTGCTTCTTCCTTAACCCTTAGCAGGCTTTCCGCCGACCTAGCGCATATCGCTAACCGGGCACCTTCCTTTGCAAATGCCAATGTTAATGCTTTACCCAAACCTTTAGACGCCCCTGTGATCATTACTACTTTGTTTTTCATATCCGTTATCTCCCTTTGATTACTTGATGTCATAAGCATACCGATTTCTGACAAATCTTCCCTCAGAAAAAAGCTTGAACTTTATCTACAACTTTTGACTGAAAAAAGGGAACTGAGCAAGCAATCTTGAGTTTTCGATAAAAAATTGGCAATTGAAAACTGCTCCCTCTTTGCATTTCTTATGAACGAGGGATAAAGAATAGTTCTAAGAGGTGAAAATGAAGTGACTGTTATTACAACCTTTAAAGAAAAACGTCGCGAAAAACAAATTAAATATGAGCGTTCCGTACTACGGGACTTATCACTAAATACATTGAAGGAAAGAGTACGCCACTACTTTGGCTCAACAAAAATTGCCTCAAGCTTTGTGATGAATACGGGGATAGAGGAAGCATGTTATGATGTTGCCTTGGAAGCCTTCTTATTAGGGGCAAAATTTAGCAAGTTTGGCTATTATGGAGAAGACCTTGAAGAGGTGCGCTTGCGCTGCTTTAAAGAAGAAAAACATCTGGTGGATACACTTTACAACTTTTTGCTCTATTGGGGGAACGGTGAAGAAGGTACTATGAGTGAATCGCTTTATTATTTGTGTGAGCAATATATTCATGTTTGGTGGAGAGAGGGCTATGAAAAAGGCCAAAGGCGTCACAAACTCCGTCTCCATTAATTCCCATCATTTCTTCCTGTTCTAAATCCTCTCCTTGTCCCATATATTTTATTGAACAGGTTCGAGCGGGAAGGAATGATTGGGGTTGTCAAAGCGCAGAATCAAAATTATCAGCTTTATTGCGGGATTACTGGTTTTATTTCTGATTTTACAACATGATTTTTCCGAGAATAATTCATGGAAGTCATGGAATCTTCCGCTATCGGGCAAAATTATTTTGCTTGATGCCGGACATGGCGGCCCTGATGGCGGAGCTGGAACCGGAAAAACGCTGGAAAAGGATATTGCCTTAGAAATTAGCCTTAAAGTCAGGGATTATCTCCAAGAGCAAGGGGCCCTTGTTATAATGACGCGGGAAACAGATAAAGATCTTGCCGATCCTGATACAAGGGGCTATAGCAGAAGAAAAGTTGAGGACCTGAAAAAGAGATTAAAAATGATTAATAGCTCGGATAATGATTTATTTGTCAGTATTCATTTAAATGCGATTCCGTCAGCAAGATGGAGCGGCGCACAAACCTTTTATGCTCCACATCATAAGGAAAATGCCCGAGCCGCGAAATTTATTCAGGAAGAGCTGCGCAAGAATTTGGAGAATACAATGCGAAAAGCGAAGCCAATAAATAATGTTTTTATATTAAAGCATGCTAAAAAGCCAGGAATATTGGTAGAGGTTGGCTTCCTTTCTAATCCTACAGAAAAGGAATTGTTAAAAACAGAGCCCTACCAGAAAAAAGTAGCCGCATCGATAAATAATGGAATTATGCGTTATTTTACAAATGAGAAGGAATTAAAAGAAACAGATTAGGAAGGTGGGACTCCCGTCTTCCATTTTTGCGTTCATGAAGGTTTAATATATATGGATAGGAATAACAGTGTGATTGATTTAACTGTTTCTTTGCTTGTTTATGATATACTGAGGTATGGAAACGAATTCAATAGGTGAGGTGTTTTTTATGTTAACAGAAGTGAGAGTCCGTGAAGTTGTTGGCAGCCTTAAAGAACCATTTTTACATAAAACATTAGCTGAATTAAATGCAATCGAGGAAGTTAAGATTAAAGAGGAAAAGAATCATGTCAGCGTAAAGATAGGAATCGCAAGAACGGGAACGAGCGAACAATTACAGCTGCAAACGCAAATTGTTAACCTATTAAAAGAAGAAGGAGCGGCCACAGTGGGCATCCGTTTCAGCGAGCTGCCTGAAGAAATTTTAGCTGCCCACCGACATGCTGAGCCAGAAAATAAAGATAAAAACCTGCTCAATTCCGATAATACAACCTTCATTGCGATTGCGAGCGGAAAAGGTGGAGTTGGAAAATCAACGGTATCTGTTAACCTTGCCGTTGCCCTTGCACGCCTTGGAAAAAAAGTCGGTCTCATTGATGCCGATATCTATGGTTTCAGTGTTCCAGATATGATGGGAATTACGAAACGGCCAGTTGTTCGCGGAGAAAAGATAATCCCTGTGGAACGATTTGGTGTTCAAGTTATTTCGATGGGCTTCTTTGTTGAAGATAATGCCCCGATTATTTGGCGCGGACCAATGCTTGGTAAAATGTTAAACAGCTTCTTCAATGAAGTAGAGTGGGGAGAAATTGATTATTTACTATTAGATTTACCGCCAGGAACCGGGGATGTTGCTTTAGATGTTCACACCATGCTACCTGCATGTAAGGAAATTATCGTCACCACTCCACATCCAACGGCAGCGTTTGTTGCGGCCCGTGCTGGTGCAATGGCAATTCGTACAGATCATGAGGTGCTTGGTGTTATTGAAAATATGGCTTATTTTGAAAGTAAAATAACAGGCGAGAAAGAATATGTATTTGGCCAAGGCGGCGGAGATAAATTGGCTGAAGAATTAAATTCAGAGGTACTTGGCCGCCTGCCGCTTAGCCAGCCAGACTGGAACGACGATGATTTTGCTCCATCTGTGTACCAAGAAGATCATCAAATTGGAAAAATATATTTAGAAATAGCTGAAAAAATGGTAGGCTTGCTAAAAAAATAACTCAAAAACCTCTTCCATACCCTTGGAAGAGGTTTAATTTTAGTTAACGTGACCTATGAACCGCTGCTACTTTGATCGCTGGAACTTTTTCCTTGGTTGCTTTTACTGCTTTCCTTCGTTTTCATATCCTCCGCTGCCTTTAAAAGCAGCTCTTGAATCTTAACCTTAAATAGCGGGCTATCAACCGTTTCTGTAATAACCTTCTGAAGATGCTCGCGGTAATCTTTGCTTTTTAGTGCATCTGCCAGCTCTTTTTGAATTTCAGGTTCTTTAAAAACCTCAACCATCATTCCTCTATATTCTGGGTCATTCATTAGTTCCTTTAATAATTTTTCGTTTTCAGCTCTCATATTTTTAGCTACGTTTTGAGCAAATTTTGGGTCATTAAAGGTTTTTTTCCAAAATTCAGTGGCTTTATCTGAAGTTAAAGTTTGTTGTATGGTATCGGAGACAACCTTTTGGTCCATAACCAGCTTTTCCTTCATTTTATCATCGGACATTACATCTTGAATTGCTTTTTTTCCATCATCTGTTTTTAGGATATCAACAACCATTTTCTTGGTCTGATCGTAATCTATTTGCCCTCCGCTGCTTGTATCACTGGATGAACAGCTCGTTAAAAACACCATGATGGGCAGGAGGAGCAAAATTCTTTTTACTTTCATTTTCAAGCTCCTTTCACATAAGAATCCTTAATTTTATAATGAAGAAAATCCGCCTAGATTATTCGTAAGTAACGCAAATTATGGATTTTTCAAATATTGCTTGGTACAATCAGTATGGAATTTATTTTTTTTATGGGGGTTTATAGTGTGACAAGCCGTAATTGGGTAAGACTGTTTATGACCACATTATTAGTTGGCGGGGTCACGGCGGCTATTGTGGGATTTATAGTGCGCTGGAATAAATTTCAGTCCTATTTTACTGAATTTAAAGTAATGGATATTTTATCTGCGATCATTTTTCTAATTTTTATGGGGTTTCTCATTAGTATTATCAGTCAAATGGGCTTTTTTTCTTATTTAACAATTCATCGGTTCGGTTTAGGGATTTTTAAATCTGCTTCCCTTTGGAATGCTATCCAAGTCATCCTCGTTTTATTTGGATTATTTGATCTAGTTTATTTACGATATGTAAACTTCGCCAAGCCGGGAGATTCTATTCTGCTTTATTTTGTTCCCGCACTTCTTCTTATTATTGTTGGTTTGATTGTTGCTTGGGTGAAAAGTAAACAAACAAATCGAGAGGCGTTTATTCCCGCTTTTTTCTTTATGATCGTTGTAACGTTAGTGGAATGGGTTCCAGTTCTTAGGACAAATTCACAAAATTGGTTTTATTTGATGATGTTTGCCTTAATGGCCTGTAATGCTTACCAATTATTAATCCTTCATAAACTAAATATGAAATCTGAACAGGAAAGACAACAGCGTAAAACTCAAACAGCTAGCAAAGTTAAAAATAATAAGAAAATGAACAAAAAACCGACCATTTAATCAAATGGTCGGTTTTTTGTTGCCTATTTCTATTTAATTTCCTTGGAATGGGCTTCACCGTTTGCAATCATTTCAGAAACTGATACGAGTTTTAGCCCTTTTTGACGAATATTCTCCAAAATCAGCGGGAGTGCTTTAGCCGTTTGTTTGGCTGAATCTGAGGCATGGAGAAGAATAATATCCCCTTTTTGAGCCTTTTTTACATTTTCAACGATTTTATTAATTCCAGGATTTTTCCAATCCTTTGAATCGATACGCCAATGGACAACCGTATACCCATATCTGTGAGCGATATTTAAGGTGCGCTTATCGAAATGCCCAGTTGGTGCACGTAGAAGCTTTATATCCTTAACATTTAACTTTTTAAAGACCTCCTGTGCTTTTGATATATCCTTACTAATTTTTCCATCCTCTATATCCATGTAGTCTACATAGTCGTACCCAAGCATACCAATTTCATATCCCTCTTTCACAATTCGACTGACGATGTCAGGATGTTGTTCAGCCCATGACCCTCCTAAGAAGAAGGTGGCGGACTTAACATTCTCTTTTTTTAGTGTATCTAAAATCGGTTCTGCCTTCACATCCCCCCAGCCAATATTAAAGGTAAGCGCAAGATCCTTTTCACCGCGATAAACTGCTTTTGGACCATCTTTGGTTGAAAAGACGGGTATTTGTGCAAGGTTCTCCATATAGAGAAACCAAGCGGTAAAAAAAGCGGCGATTAAAATAAGAGTTACGTTTTTTAAAGCCTTTCCGTTTAATACAAAAAAGAAATTCATCTGGGTTTCACCTCGTCCAATACCATCCTTGTCTCATACCTATGCTTGTATTTTTAGAAATATGAAGAAAAAATTTTATTATAAAATTTCAATAATTGGAAAAGACTACTATAACTAGATATTTCAATGGAGGTTATTCAATGTTTGGACTTCTAATTAATGAAAAAGAAGTAAAAGAAATGGAATACCTTATTAAAAGAGAAATGGATGAAATATTATTTGATTTAAAGGATGAACGGATTGATCATATTATAAAAAGAGCAATGGAGGAGAGATATAAAGTTCTGTTTACATTATTTAGAAGGGTTGCTTCTCCTAGTGAATGTTTAAAATATATGAGAAGAGGCAGGAAGGACAGAAAAAAAGGATAAATAAACGGCAGAATCCTCGTTCAGATCTTTTTTTTGAAATTCGATTGACATATATTTATTTTCTTGCTATATTAATAAACGTCGCTGCTGACATTAAAAACACTTGTTAAAAAAGTTGTTGACATGATAAACAGCAGATGATATATTAATAAAGTCGCTTTTGGGCGACAGAGAAGATTGATCTTTGAAAACTAAACAAACAAAAACGTCAACAAACAAAAAAATTATTAG
>NZ_DALZYO010000033.1:0-65559 GCF_031988165.1 Neobacillus sp. | reverse complement strand
TAGTATTGCCTTTTTTCACTGAGTTAAAGAAGTTAATTTTCATGGTAGTTTAAGTGTTATACTTCACAAATTATAAAAAAATATTTAATTCTAGAAATACATCAGTTTCCATAAAACCAAACTTCTTATACACTGGTCTACCCATTTTTGAAGCCCCAAGCCATATTTGTGATATACCTGAAATCTTAACTTCATCAACTAATTTAGTTAACAGCTTTGTTGCGATTCCTTGCCCACGATAATTTTCATTAGTATACATATTTGTGATATAAGCCTTTTTTCCAGTCTTATTGGTGTAACAAGGTGGAAATTCATAAAAAATTACTGCACCACAAGCTATAATTTCTTCATTATCCTCCACTAGCCATTGAATTAAAGTACCATCACTTAGTTTATTTTTAAAGAAAACATATAGTTCTCTATCAATATCTATATTAGGTTCTATCCCCTCATCAACTAATTGCTTTTTTCTTAACTCGACCAATTTATCAATATCATCGATATTTGCTTTACGATATTTCAACTTCTCACAACTCCTTTATAAAATTACAACTGACCAGCCCCATAGCATAATTAATTCTCATCATTTTACCATTGATTCTTATTAAACTAAACAAAAAAAGGTAAAAGTTCCCTTAATTATTTTTACCATAAAAGACCATTTCCCTTATAGAACTAACCTGCCCGTTAGCCATCCATGCAGCAGAAAAATCATTGCTGCACAACAGAGTATGAAAATATACTTAACTGTCCATACTGGTTTTTAATCCAGTCAATCCAATCTATAGATCAATGAATTCTAGCTCTTTCCATTTTTTAAACATATAAGAAGGGTCTTCTTTGGTATTGTCTTTTTTCGGAGTAACAGATGTTTATTTTCATATTAGTTGAAAGGTCTGACCGTTTATTTAACAAAGAAATTAATATCATCTAACGCTGAATTCGAATGACCTTGGACGAAACTACTATTGTCCTCAAGACCCTTATTAACAATTGGTAATACAAGTCTCTTGTCAATTTTCCCGTGTATCCTAGCAAGATGTCCGAAGCAAAGAATCGCTATGCCACGAATATTTTCATTTTCACTGTTACTAAATCTCACTAATGTATCTTGAATTAAACGAAATTCGTCACCATAAAGTGCCAGACCAAGCAATCCCTGAATTACATTTTCTGTTACCCCAGTATTAATTAACTGAAAATATTCCTCATTCTTTTTAATTTCTACGTCTTCGTATTTCATAACATTTCTCCTAAAATGCTTTAATTTAGCACAATCAAAATAGGTCCCAACGGAAGTCTATGTTCAACAATCGCAACCGTTAGTGGAAAGAGGAAAAATTTAACTTTTATCTCTGTGCCACTTATCATCGCCCATAATTCTATCAATGATGTGATTATCCGCCCAAACTGCCG
The DNA here is from genome assembly GCF_031988165.1 of Neobacillus sp. Taxonomy (NCBI): domain Bacteria; kingdom Bacillati; phylum Bacillota; class Bacilli; order Caryophanales; family Bacillaceae; genus Neobacillus; species Neobacillus sp. The sequence goes on along the minus strand of NZ_DALZYO010000033.1, from coordinate 64,143 downwards.
CTACTTCTAATCCTTCACATTCCGATTTTGTTGCACTTCGAATTTCCCCTTTATGGTAAATGGAATATTCACCTGAAATACTATCAATGTTACAAGATGGAGGTGGATATGCTTCATCATCACTTTTAAAAGGGCGATTTTCTACAACTGTCCAATCTCCTGATTTAAGAACATATTCATATACACCAACAATAAATTGGTACTCCTCATCCTTTGGAATGTCTTCAATACTTTCTCCGATATATTTATAAATTCCTATACCAGCATCTTTAAATATTCTACCGAAAGCATATTTGCCATTAGGCAAAGGTATAGCATATACATCCCCAATTTTGATTCGCTTACGTTTCTTTCCTGTCATTAAAATCACCACATTCTTAGAACATATTGATAATAAGTTCTACGTTTCGAGTAGACTCTCCTTCTTGTGCTAACCTGCCCGTTACTTGAATAAGAAAAAGACTTTACTCCTTATTGAAGTAAAGCTACCCTTTAGTTTAAGTGAAATTTTTCACATATCTTTATTTACTATTACTCATCTCTTTTTTTGGTTTTCTTCTAAAAGATATATTAATTTTCCTAATCTACCTACAATAAAAACAGACATAACTGCAATAAAGTATAATGCTGCTTTATCTAAGTTTTCTAAAGTATATTGAATCAAACCATTCAACTCCTAACCCTATATTCTAATGTAATTTAGATTTTTTTATTTCTCAATATATCCCTTCCATATTATCATTTGAAATTATTCAACAATAGACAGCCAAACTCCTTTTTACTAACCTGTTCCGTTAGCACATTAAGCAGCGGGACACCCGTTATTTTAATGGACCAGTCACCTCAAGACATCTTCCATTATACGCGTCCATCCTGACGGTTAGTTCCTCTCCATTTTTAGTTTTCAGTGTTACACTAAACTCCCGTTGATTAGTGATTTGATTAAAAAAACCACTCTTTGTAACAATGGAAAATTTCTCCGGTTTAATGTCCTGCCAATTTAAATGTACGGCTTTTATTCCCAATCTTTTTGGTGGATTTTCCAAACACAAACCTGCGTAACCTGTGGCTTTCTCAGTTGTAAACATGGGCTTTTGGTATGAATATGCAAAACAAATGATTAGAATAACTAAAATGCGGAAAACTTCTTTCTTCAAGTTTGTGGTCTTTTTCATGTTTCAATCACCCTATCCATATCGTATAAAAAGGTAATTCGACAACCCCTCCAAAATTCCTGCCTTATTGCACTATCCTGCCCGTTAGCCATCCATGCAGCACAAAATCAGTGCTGCACCACAGAGAATGAAAATGGTTAGGAAGTGTCAATACTGATACTGACCTTAATCCAGTCAACGGTAATCCATAGACTTTTTTAATTATCGCTCTCCTCTTTTTTTTAACGATTGAGCAGGGTTTTCTTAAGTATTGTCATTTTTCTTTCTTAAAGAAACTTATTTTCATAGTAGTGCAATAAGTTCTATAAAAAGAGCGTTAATCCTTCTTGGATCAACGCCTCCGTTTGTTAAATAGAACAAGATATCAACAATTTCTTTAAAAGCAGAATGAACCCTCTCGTTGTCTGTAATGACAAATAAATAGTCTATTTCACCTTCTACTGGGTCTGTTACATCTTCTTTTTGAGATTCAGCCTGTTGACGAACAAGCACTTCCTCAGAATTGAGTAAGCACCCCTCTTCAAATCAACGGAAAATAACTTAATCTCTTTCTCTTGCCCTTTGTGCATCTCTAACATTTTTTTGAACCGTTATGGCTGCAAATAAACTAAGAACAAATGCCATACCGTAAAATCCCTTTTCGCTTAAAACAATACTTCCTGCATTGTATAAACCGATGGCCATTAATGCAATAGATACAATAAGTGCAAACCAACTAATACCATAATAAATATTAGTAACTGGTATTCCCTCATCTTTATCTCTTACTGCTTTTTGTAAAGATACTGCTGAATAAAGTCCGAATACTAAAACTGCAAAGTAATATCCTTTTTCGTTCAGTTGCATCGTTGCGTTGTACAAGCCAATGAGATATGCCGTAACACCTACTAACAACGCTGCCCAAGAAGCCCCTTTGAAAACTGGAGTCGGTTCTCCCTCTTTCCTTTCTACTTTCATTTTTGAATCATTTTGATTTCCTTTATCTAATAAAACCTCATTATCATTAGACATTGAATGTTTCGCCTCCCTCTTTTTATTTAATATAAATGGAGCACCGCAGATACACTGTAGTGCCCCTACCTAAATTCATTATATAGAATTTTCTTACAAATAATAGATAATTTTATTCTTAATTCCAATTAAGTTTTCTGTACTCACGACTTGTTACACTAACCTGCCCCTTATAGTTGAATATCAACGTGTTCATTTCAATAAAAGTATATTACTTGTCTCTTCTTACTTAAATTTTATTATTTTTTCTTAAACCAAACTGGCCGTTAGTTCTACAAAAAAGCGTTAATCCATCTTGGATCAATGCCCCCGTAACTTGAATAATCCCCATATATTAACAACTACGACATTCCTACAAAAGTAGGTACTACATGTTTATATAAAGAATTTCTATGTACTTTGAAGAAATTAACTTGATTAACCTGCATCGTTACTTGAATAAGAAAAAGGATCGGCAAAGGTTACGGGCTCCCTGTTGAAGGATTGATCCAAGAAATACACTTAGCCGCCAATCAACGTGATTGGCGGCTAGATGTGTCCTGATGGATTGATTCACTATTCCCTTTTTCCGGTTACCTTAATGCTCCGCTGCTGTAAAAATAATAGGGCTTGCCTGAAATTTTGACCCAGCCCTTGACCATCGCGCCGTTGTTGTTAAAGTAATACCAGGTGGTGCCGAGTTTTAACCAGCCAACCCGCATGGCGCCGCTATTATCCAGGAAGTACCAGGTGGTGCCGCTTTTTTGCCAGCCTGTGGCCATGGCACCACTATTGTTGAAGTAGTACCAGGTGGTGCCGACCTTTCCCCAGCCGGTGACCATCGCACCACCGTTGTTGAAGTAGTACCAGGTGGTACCGACCTTTTCCCAGCCGGTCGCCATCGCGCCGCTGCCGGTGAGGTAATACCATGTCGAACCTTGTTTCAGCCAGCCCGTTTGCACCACGCCTATGTTGTTAGCGTAATACCAAGCCGTGCCGACCTTGAACCAGGCTGTTTTCGGCTTAAAGGTGACCGGGTCATAATAGTAGCGATTACCGCCGGTGGTCACCCAACCTGTCGGGTTTTTCGCTGCAACGGTGATTGTTGTTTCCTCGGCAGCATTCCCTGAATCGGCGGTGGCTGAAACAACTAACTTTGTCCCTTGCTTTTGGATCGGGATCGGGGCAGAGAAGCTGCCGTCTGCACCGGCAGTGGCAGTGCCAATGACCGCTTCACCTGTTTTAACCACGATTTTCGTCCCAGACTGTGACTGCCCGCTAACAGCCGTATCGCTGTCGGTTACCTGTTTGACCTCAGGCTTTGCTAAAAGAATCCGGACGGTTTGATTCATTTCCGGATAGACTAAATTCTGTGCCTTGTCGTACACTTGCAAATCCAGCTTGTAGGTTCCCGCTTCCATAAAGTGATACACCTGAAAAGTGGTTTCCCATAATCCGGTGGCTGGATTGTAGGCCAGCGGGGATTGGTAGTGATTTTTCCCGGAAAAATTCAGTTTGGCTGAGGCAACCCCTGAATGGTCATCGGTGATTTTTGCCGTGACCTTTAGCTGATCCCCTAGATTGAGTTCCTGTTTGCTGACGGTAATGTTCTCGACCTTTGGCGGGGTGTAATCCGCGTTCACATTAGTGAGTTCGAAGTCCTTGATTTCGGTTGTCACGTTGCCGGCTAGATCCGTGATTTGGACAATCACGCCCCAGCTGCCCGGTTCGGTGTTTCCGGAAAAAGTATAACTGAACCTCCACTCATCGGACTTGCTGTCGTAGGTCAGCGGCTGCCCGACCTTCGTCCAGCCGTTCGGCATCCGAAAATCAGCCTTCACCGAATTGATACCGGAAGCGTCGGCCGCTTTGACCGTGACGGTAAACGGTTCGCCCGCTTTCACCGGCTGCGGCTCCATGTTGAAGCTCGTCATGACGGGCTTCACACGGTCTTCGTTCGGGTTAACCACGGTGATCGACTGGTCCTTGTCACGGTACCACCAACCTTCATTTCCATAAATATAGAAGGCCAGATTCCATTCTCCCTGATGGTCGTAGTCCTGGACGTGATAGGTGCCGCTCCATGTGCCGTTCGTGCTGTTGTAGCTCAGGTCAATTTGCTTGCCCGTAGAATCGTTCAGGATTGCCTGCACCTTTTTTATCACATACACCGGTGAGTTGATTTTTGCCGTGATGGTGATGATGTCTCCCGGTTTTGCATCATCCGGGGTGATGGCCGCGCTTTCAATCATCGGCGACTTTGGTTCAGAATCTGTTGTAGTGGTTCCTGTCTGTCCCGTTGGCTGTGAAGACATGGTTGTCCTGCTAGACGGTGGCTGCGAAATCGTGGTTGCCGAATCGGCCGCAGTGTTTGTTTTTATAACGCTGTTTTCGCTGTTTTCGCTGTTTTCTGAGCCAGTATTCGCAAGTCCCGCGCTCGGCAGAATCAACATGAACGTTGTGAGTGCCGCAATCATTCTGTTGCCCAAGACATATCCCCCTCATTCTTGTAAACTACCATTTTTTTAAAACCTAACAATATTTTACCAGACAATCCAAGTTTAAGGAATAGTTTGCCGGTGTATCCAATGTAAGGGGAATTAAAACAACGAAATCCATTGTGTGTGAACTCCTTGCATTACTGGATGCATTAAGAATGATGAAAAAGAAAAAGCTTAACAAAGCCATTACTCGTCACAGACCAAGAATCGTGGACTAAAGGAATCACTATTGATCCGAACATTTATGAAGGATCGGTTAAAAACTATTTAATAGAGTTCAATCTGTTGTGGACTGAAATGAAGGGGAAAGTTGTGGTTAAATTTGTAGGAGAACTAAACAAAGGGAAAAAGAATTTGCTATATAAAAAAGCTCATACTTTAAGCAGAGAATATAAAACAGGACTTTTTAAACAATTAGAGATTGAATAAATGCATATACAATTCTCCACTGTGAATACTTTTCTTTTATTAAGTTAACTTGGATTGGAGCAACCTCTCGATTGTTATTTTCTCAGCAGGATTCTTTTTATTATCACTTTTTTCACAAAAAGAGAGACTACAACTTCACAATTGTAGTCTCCCTTTTATCATTCAGTTTAACTTTTCTGGATTATTTTGCCCATACTCCACTACTATTGAAGAAGTATCGTTTTCCAGAAATCGTTACCCAACCAGTTTGCATAGTGCCGCTGTTGTTGAGGTAATACCATTTCGCGCTGTCTTTCAGCCATCCTGTTTGCATGGCTCCGCTCTTATCGAGGTAATACCATTTCACACCATCTTTCAGCCAGCCTGTTTGCATGGCTCCGCTCTTTTCGAGGTAGTACCATTTCACACCATCTTTCAGCCAGCCCATTTGCATGGCACCGCTCTTATCGAGGTGGTACCATTTCGCTCCGTCTTTCAGCCAGCCCGTTTGCATGGCGCCGCTTTTGTCGAGGTAGTACCATTTCGCTCCGTCTTTCAGCCAGCCCGTTTGCATGGCACCGCTCTTATCGAGGTGGTACCATTTCGCTCCGTCTTTCAACCAGCCCGTTTGTATAATACCACTCTTGTCGAAGTAGTACCATTTTGCATCAACTTTTTCCCATCCTGTTACTTTGTTACCTTTACTGTCATAGTAGTACAAATTACCGTCCTCAGATTTCCAGCCCGTTTTCACTTCTTCGACTGGCACTTCAGTTTGATTAATAGTTAGTTTACCTTGGGCTTCCTGTGTGACTTTTTTTCCAGCGGCATCTGTTAGTTCCACTTCAATAATAACATCTTGAATCTTTTCATCTGGAACGGTCCAAACGCCCTTATAAACTCCTGGCTCTACCTCTTCCATTTTGTTTTTAGAAGAAGATTGTGTATTCTTTTGCACAGGGAGTTTCACTTCAAAGTTTGCTTCTCCACCTATTACATTACTTCGGAAAGATATTTCTACCTTCTCACCTGGGAACACATTTTGGTTAATTGCTGGTTTTAAATCTTTAATGACAGGTTTCTCTTTTATTAGTGAAACGGTAACTGGAACCGATTCTCCGGTCAATTTACCATTTAACATGGAGACTGCTATTAATCTATTTTCACCTTCTGTCATTTTCGTTGGGATTGTAAATTTGCCTTCATCACCAACTTTTGCAGTACCTACCTCTTTATTATTATTCATCAACTTTATCGTTGTTGTCGGTGAGGCAGTCCCTTCTACTATGATGTTTTCGTCTTTGAATACTTCATCCTGTTTTGGAGAAGTAATGACAGGTTTCTCTTTTATTAGTGAAACGGTAACTAGATCCGATTCTCCGGTCAATTTACCATTTAACATGGAGACTGCTATTAATCTATTTTCACCTTCTGTCATTTTCGTTGGGATTGTAAATTTGCCTTCATCACCAACTTTTGCAGTACCTACCTCTTTATTATTATTCATCAACTTTATCGTTGTTGTCGGTGAGGCAGTCCCTTCTACTATGATGTTTTCGTCTTTGAATATTTCATCCTGTTTTGGAGAAGTAATAACAGGATTGTCTATTTCATAACTTACACGGGCACGAATCATATAGTTACCGTCTTCAACAAATGCTGGATAAAATTCACCGTCAAGATATTGATAGCTTCTCTCCGTATATGGGTTACCATTATCAGTTGCTAAACCAAGTGCAATTGGATAATTCAAAGTTTGGACATACACCATATAAAAATCTCCATCAACCTTGATATTGTAATCTGTTAAATCTACTACCGTCCAATCATCTAATACGGCTTCAGCAGCTATCGGTCCAGCAAGTTTCTTACCCGGTAATCCATCGCGGCCAGAAGCATCCCAGACTTCCACATTAAATTCCGTTCCAACCGTGTCTGAGTATTTTTTGTTCTTGAAGTGAAACACACCATCTGTGACAATGGCTGATTTCTTATTCTTTGGCAATGACATTTTTACTGCCCATCCAGCTCCACCGCCATAATACATACTGCCACTATCAACAATTCCATTGTCATAGCCAATTTCGCCACCAGGATACGTGAAAAAAGGCTTAAGAGCGATATCTAACACTTGGCTATCTCCATTAATTGTCATTTTAACATCTTGACTGTGATAGCCTATTCTCATTGCTCTCATTGTATAAGTACCTTCGTAAGCTGTAATCGTATATTTTCCGTCCTTATCTGTCGACACAGGTGCAATATTGGCATCTTCCATAAGGAGTAATGTTACACCTTCAACAGCTTCCCCTGATTTTTCATCCGTAATGACACCACTTACAGTTCCTTTAGGGATTTCTTTCATTGTGAAATCTGCTTGTAGTACTTTATCTTTTTCGAATGTTACTAATTGCTGTTTAGATTGATATCCATATGCTTCAGCTTGAACTGTATATTTACCGATAGCATGTGCGAGTTTATAAGTGCCGTTTTCAGGATTTGTGTTTACGTACTGTCTGCTTTCAAGGACACTTACTTTCCCTCTTATCGGCATATCAGCATCCTCAACCGTTTGAACCACTTTTCCTTCCAACGCCCCCAGACCTTCTCTAATAGAAGATACAGCATTGTATGCATTGACTAATCCATATCCGTACCCATCATTTGGTGATTCTGGATATTCCTTATCCGTTAAAGGTGTTGCTGTTTTTAGTAAAATTTCTTCTATTTTATCAACTGATAAACTAGCATCAACTTGATATAATAATGCTACAATTGCTGATACAGCGGGGGCCGCCATCGATGTGCCATCCCAGCCGCCTTCGTAATCACTTTGAGGTATTGATGAACGAATATTCGCTCCAGGGGCTGAAATATCTGGTTTTATTTCACCATATGGTGAAGGTCCACGTAATGAAAAATCTCCAACTATATCATTACTATCAGTTGCTCCCACCGCAAATGCTTCGGGATAGTTTGCTGGATTGGCGACTGATCCAGGTCCGCCATTATTAGACATGCTCGTGTTTCCAGCTGAAAATGTAGGAAATATCCCAGCATTTCTCCACTCTCTTACTACATCTCGATACCATTCATCAAGACCCGGTCCGCCACCCCATGAGTTGTTAACAATATCTGGTGCCATATCAACCCGAGTATTCCCCTTTGCATCTTTTGGTGCTAAAATCCACTCTGCAGCTGCCAATAAATTCGCATCACTTCCGCTAGTCTCTGAGAATGCCTTAACAGCAATCCATTTTGCACCCGGTGCTACTCCTATTTTGTTTGATCCATTTGGTTCACTACCGACCATTGTCCCAGTCACATGTGTTCCATGTGCTAAATCATCATATGGCACAGATTTTCCAGCAGTGGCATCAAACCAATTAAAGTCGTGATTAACTTCTCCAGTTGCTGCATTATAGCCTCGATACTTTTCCTTTAATGCGGGGTGATCCCATTGAACACCGGAATCAATACTCGCTACCACTACACCTGTACCGTCGATTCCCTTTTCCCATAAAGCTGGAGCTCCAACTCTTTCAACGTTCCACTCTACATTCGCAAGATTTACATTAGGACTTTTCTCTTTAGTTGTTGAAACAAATAATTGTCTTGTTTCGTTTGGTAATACTTTTTCAACTTCAGAAAAGGTTGCTATCTTTTCTGCAACCTCTTTCGTTGCTGTAACGGCCATACCATTGACGATAAAATAGGCCTTAAAAGATTCGACATTCCCTCTATGTACTTCTTGTTCAAGATATTTTACAACGTTTTGTTGTTCTTCGTGTGCAGTAGCTTTTAATTCAGATACAACGGCAGAGCGTTGCATAAACTTTTCTTTATTCGCAGATAGTTTTTCTTGCTTCGCAAGCGCTTTTGTTTGCTTTATGGCTTTTGTTGTATCTGCTTTTTCTTTAAATTTAATTAAAAAGGTTACTTTGTCATCTTTTTTAAACTTAGCTAGTAAACGATTACTCATCTTTTCTTTCGCAGCAGTTTGGGAATCATTTACATAACGGGATGATCTCTCAATAGATTTAGCATTCGCAAGTCCAGGTGTAATTAATGAAAATACCATAAGCAATGCTGCTACAATATTAAATAAACGCATGTGAGGTTGTTTCTTTCTCTTCAATTCGTTTCCTCCCCCTCGATTTTCAAATTTATGCTTGTCATTTCGTGAAGTTGCCGTCTTTGTTTATGAAAGGGGTGACATCAATCATCTCAAAGATCCAACCGTATTTTTCATTTGGAGACATTTTTATTCATTCTTCCAAGCCAAATAGACTTTCTTGTAGAATACTAAACATAAACATTGGGAATTAATACCTTTGATCTCTGTGTAGATTTTGTCTAATTATCCATTTCGAGATGTTGGGGATGTACCCCATTTTGCTGCCTAAAAACTTAGTCATATCAATGGTTTTGAATTCTAAAATGACTCAGTAAAGTACGATAATTTATAACTTCATTTCCCCCCTCCATTTCAAACCAATAATGACTATTATAGGATAAAATGTACTATATTCCTAGATAATTTTATGAATAGTTTGAATAAATACTCAAATTAACATAGCGATTCTCTCAATGACAATAAGTTATGAAAGTATTATTTATAGTTCAACCGATACAGACACTCACTGAACGGATGAAGGAGCCTATATAAAAAGAGAAACCAGCTTGGGTTAACTTTAAGTTTATCCAAGTTGGTTTCTAAGCTGCTTATTTATACGACCATTAAGCGACATCCATTCGACTAAATTCCATATAGGCTATACTAATCAAACGTTTAATTAAATATGGCATTAACCTGTTTTAAGACTGGTCTTTTCCAGCTAATCTCGGAAAATAAATGTCGAGAGTTGTCCTCTGGGATTACAACATTGTTGTTGCAGGCATGATAGTAACTAAGGAGTTCCACGTTTCCTAAAAATAGGTACTACCGCCCTATAAACCGCTTTCATTTTAAATTATACTATTCTGTAAATAGTAGTGAAAATGGTTACACTTCAACATATCCGCATGTTACTGATTCGATCAGGCAGGGCGACACTAACAAAAGGGAGCATCCCTTTTGTTAGTGTTCCCCTGCCTTTTTTGATGTTTGCAGTTCTACAAGTTACACAGTTTGAATAAGCTTTATGCTTTTTCAATATTTTTAAAAAGTTTAATTGAAGCGGAAGGGGGATTTTAAGACAATAAAAAATCTTAGTACGATTTTTTGAGAGAAAACAAAATTTGAAAGAAGAGGTGGCAAAGTTGGCAAAAAGAAAATTGTTTTCTAAGGCTATCATTTCAGTTTGTTTAGTAACCGGACTAGTCCTTCCCCTAGACATTCAAAAGACGAGCGCGCAGGAAGGAAATGAAAAATACGTGTTTACTGTATCTCCTACACCGAAATCGATTGAAAAAACAGGAAATGGCTTCCCGCTTAATCCAAAAGTTGGATTGGTTACTGAAAATGGAACAGATCAATCGGCAATTGAAGAAGTAAAAGCCGCCCTAAAAAAAGCAGGTGTTAAAACAATCGTTGAGAGTGACATAAATGCCCCCCTTCTCAATGCTCCTGTGATTATATGGCTGGGGGAATTTTCAGATGAAGCTGAGTTAAAAGTTATTAAGGATAGTACTGGGCTTGATGATTTGGCTGTAACAAAGAAAGAAGAGTATGTTGTCACTTCAATACATGGAAAAGAAAGTAAAAAGCATATTGTGATTTCAGGGAAAGATGGAACCGGTACATATTATGGTACCAAGACATTCAAACAAATGATTATCGAACGAGAAGGAACAGATTGGATTCCTGAAGTCGAAATCCACGACTGGCCAACAATGCCGACACGAGGAGCGATTGAAGGTTTTTATGGCGAACCATGGTCACATGAAGATCGCTTAAGTCAATTGAATTTTTACGGCGAGCATAAAATGAATAGCTATATTTATGCGCCAAAAGATGATCCATACCATCGTGATAAGTGGAAGGAACCATATCCTCAAGAAAAAATAAAAGAAATTGAGCAGCTTGTTAAGACTGCACATAAAAATCATGTCACCTTCACCTTCGCAATTTCACCAGGGAATACAATCACTTATTCAAGCGATGCTGACCTGCAGGCTTTAATCAACAAAGCTCAAGCAATGTGGGACGTCGGAGTTAGGTCATTTGCCTTGTTCCTTGATGATATTGACCCAAATCTTCGCTCACCAGAGGACCGAGCCATGTTTGGCAAGGATGCAAACCCTCCTTCAGCAGCACAAGCCTATTTGCTAAATCGTTTTAATGAGCAGTTTATCAAAAAACATGAAGGAGCGGAACGATTAATTACCGTGCCGACAGATTATTATCAAGCAGATACTACCCCTTATCGAAAAAGATTTGCCGAACTGGTTCAACCAGATATTGTCGTTCAGTGGACGGGAATTGGCGTCGTTGCTCCTACAATTACCACTGCTGATGCCGATAAGATCCATGGGATATTCAAGCATGACTTATTAATCTGGGATAATTATCCGGTAAATGATTATGACCGTAATCGTTTGTTCCTTGGGCCATTAGTTGGAAGAGATGCAGGTCTTACTCCTGAACATGGTGTCATTGGTCTAACAGCCAATCCAATGAACGAAGCGGAAGCATCGAAAATTCCGCTGTTTACCGTAGCAGATTATACATGGAACCCGGAAGCCTATAATCCAAATGACTCTTTGGAAAAGAGTTTAAAGGAATTTGCCGGAGCTGCTTATGAACCATTAAAACTGTTTGTAGAATCATCCTATTCTATCAGTCTTAATAACTATAAAGAACCGATTTCGGAAAAATTAAAGCCGCTAATGGATCAGTTTTGGTCGGCATATGAGGCCAAAAATGGTCAAGCGGCAGCAGACGTTCTTTTACAAGAATTCACTAAGCTAAAAAATACACCGTCTCAGCTTCGAAAAGCCATTGAAAATCAGAACTTCCTAGAAGAAATCGATCCATATCTAAATAAGATGGAGCTTTATGGAGTTGCAGGCGAAGCAGCCATTAAAATGGCCCTAGCAGAACAGGAAAATGATACCCAAACTGCAGCAGAGCAAAGAACATTACTTCAAAACACGATGAAAGAGATGGAGAAATTCCCGCAAAAGCTAAGCCTGGGAGTCATCCCAACCTTCCTTGACCGTGTAATTAATGGAGAGAATTTAGCTGAAGGAAAAACCGCCACAGCTTCTTCATCAGAAGTCAGCTGGCTAACGCCTGATTTAGCAGTTGATGGAAACAACAATACAAGATGGGCCTCTTTATATACGGATAATCAATGGATTAGTGTCGATCTTGGTCAGGTGTATTCTATTAATAAAGTCGTGTTACAGTGGGAATCTGCCTATGGAAAGCAATACAAAATCCAGGTGTCACAGGATGGCAGCCAATGGACGGACGTCTATACAGAGCTAAACAGTAATGGGGGAACAGATGAAATCAAGTTTCCTTCAACAGACGCAAGATATGTAAGAATGCTTGGCGTGAAACGGGCATCAAGCTGGGGCTATTCTTTATACGAATTTAAAGTGTTTAACTCCCACAACTAAAATTAGTTGTAAATTAAATAGTAGAAAAACCGGGGAGAAATCAACTTCCCGGTTTTTTTTAATAATATTTCTAAAAACATTACAAATTTCCATATTTTCTACATACCAATCAATCTATAATTTTGATACAATAACAAGCAATTGTTTATTATTCTGTAAGTTTTTAGGAGGTTTTTCCTGCATGAGATCTCAAAAAAAGAAAAGTAGAAAATGGGTAAAGGTGACCGTTTCGATCCTTCTGATCATGTTAATTGGCGTAGGAGCGTACGGGTTCACTGTATATAAATCTTTGAATAAAGCAGTTGACGCGATGCATCAGCCAATTGATCGAAAACAATCTGAAAAACGTAAGGAAGCTGTATCACTCAAGGCAAAAGATCCTTTTTCCGTCTTAATGCTTGGTGTGGACGAGCGCAAAGGTGACAAAGGCCGATCTGATACGATGATTGTCTTAACGGTCAACCCAAACAACAAATCAGTGAAGATGCTTAGCATCCCAAGGGACACTCGAACCGAAATTATCGGCAAAGGGAAAGAGGACAAGATTAACCACGCATATGCGTTTGGAGGAATTCCAATGGCGATGGATACAGTGGAGAACCTTCTTGATATTCCCATTGATTATTATATCAAGGTGAACATGGAAGGATTCACGGAAATGGTCGATGCCGTTGGCGGCGTCACCGTCCAGAATGATTTAGATTTCACCCAAGATGGATTCCATTTTGCAAAGGGAGAGCTAACTTTAAATGGTGCTCAAGCCTTAAGCTATACAAGAATGAGAAAAGAAGATCCTCAAGGTGACTTTGGCAGACAAACAAGACAGCGTCAAATAATCGAAGGAATAGTTAAAGAAGGGGCCAGTCTCTCAAGTTTAACGAAGTTTTCCGATATTTTTACTGCCCTTGGAAATAATGTAAAAACGAACCTTACATTTGATCAAATGGTATCCATTCAAAAAGGATATAAAGATGCTGGAAAATCCATTCAGCAAATGGAAATTACTGAACAAGGAAAAATGATTAATAAAATCTATTACGGAATAGTGTCATCTGAAGAAAAGCAACGAGTGCAAAACGAATTAAAGACACAGCTTGAGCTATAGTAAAATGTAAAAAAAGTCCCCTCTCAAAATAAAATTGAGAAGGGACTTTTTTCTCTTAGTTGATGGTTGACCCTGATTTCTAGAGCCGCAATTTGGCGCCTTGTTAACCGAAAATACTTCCATTCAGATTACTCTTTTCTAAGGATACATATAAGGGATAATTTCCCCGATACTTAAAAAGCAGTAAAGTACTGACCCCTAAGTCCCCTTGCTTTAAAAAGCCCTCTGAATAAACCATACAAGCCCAAAACTCAGGATACCAATAGAAGTTCCTGGAATGAGCCAGTTCATCTTTTTTATTTTTGCAATAAACGAAATGAGTGGTAATGCCAGGGATACGATGATCAGCTGGCCAAGTTCAATACCAATATTGAAAGACAGCAGGGATGCCGCCAGTGTTTCCCGGTCTAAACGCATTTCTGCTAAAATTCCTGCAAAGCCAAAGCCATGGATGAGTCCAAAGCCAAATGCAAGCCATGGCTGGTGCTTTGGCTCTCGATTAAAAATATTGATGAGTGCGACATAAACAATACTTAGCGCAATCGCCGACTCAACCAATTTGCTAGGCAGCGAGACAATTTCTAACGTGGCAAGGGCCAGGGTAATACTATGGGCAATCGTAAAAGCCGTTACTAATGAAATGATATGGCGGATATTTTTTACCCCAAAAAGTAAACTTATGACAAATAAAATATGGTCATAGCCAGTAAAAATATGCTCTAATCCAAGCAGAATAAATTGTTTTATAGTTTGGAAAAAACTTACCTGGCCAATCTCTATTTCTCTCGATTCATACGTAAGAATTTTCTCCTGCTGCTTTCCGTCCATTTTAATAGTGGCAAAGTTGGCATGACTTGGATCTGAATCATCTAGGAAAAGATTATAGTCAAGGGATAATCTTTCCGGTTTATGATGGAGTTCATAGGTCATATTCATCACGGCAAATTGGCGGTTCTCAATCATTTCTACATCTGATTTCTGTATGCTCCCTTCAATCTGGACGCTATCGGCATACAGTTTGATATGAGAATTAATATAGCTTTGCACCATCGTAGAGTTGATTAATTTACTCTGATCGATTTCCTTATCTAGCGCATGCCCTAATTCCTCAAGGTCAACCTTAAGTTCATAGTCCAAGGTCGTATCCTTCACTTCAATGAGAGAATATCCCTCACTGTTATTGGAATGAGCCGATGCAGAAGTAGAAAATAAACCACTAATCGAAAAGAAAATAAGGAAAAAAGCTAGTTTTTTCATAGAGATGGTCCGCAACCCTTCTTTTAAAAAATTTATAGAAAGACGAGGAACTGTTATGTTCCTCGTCCCTCACTACCTTACTTATTGGTTTTCACAAAGATTGGATTCGAATAAAACCAAAGATCGGACCATGGATTTTCACCGCGAGGGTCTAATGCTGGCTCTAGCTGGTCTGTATTAGTTCCGCGCAAACGAATGTAACTATCTTTATCTACATCTTTTAACGTATAGGAGATTGTGATATAGTCTCCATCTACCTTCCAATCCCTTTCTGTGAAACGTTTGACCACTTTGGTTGTCGGATTGGACGCGGATGACCGATCTTCTACTTTACCGGTTACCTCTCCTACAATTAAGTCCACCCGTTTTACCTTTGGATTATCGCCATTGGCATTTTTAGCATTTGGATCTTTCAGACGAATGGATACTGTAACATCTCTTGATTTCTTGCCTGGTAATGTCAATGTTTCCCCGATAGAAGCAGTGTTCCCTTTGGCAACGGCATTCCAAGGCGTTTTTCCGGCAGCTTGGGCCTTCACATCAAGTTCTGAAATGAGGTCGCCTGTGGTGACGAACACATTTCCATTGCGAAGTCCTTCCATGATATCTTTATAGTTCTTTTCTGCTTTCACGTAGGTTTTCGAATATTCACCTGGCCAGAAATCGCTCCCGCCATCGCGCCAGTTGACATGAGAATCCGAAGTCGAGGTGATCCACCAGTGTCGTCCTTCCCCTAACATCGAATCCCATAACCCACCGACTTTTGCTGTCATTTGGTCGAATCCGCCCATGGTTGGGGCCGCAACATTTCCGTATGCTCCACGGGTACCCTTTGGATTAATGGATCCATCCTTATTAATGGCACCTGCTTGGTGACCTGGTGCCCCTTCCATCCCAACAGAAACATTCGGTGCAGCATCGTTCCAATTACGGAATTCCTGCGGCGTATCCTGACCCCACTTGGCATCCCCAGTAGCAGAACGTGAAGGATGGTTGGCAAAAAGAACAGGTGGTTCAGCCAAATCTTTCATATAGTTAAGTGCCGCAATCATGTTAGATTCCGTATCGCGGCTGCCATCATTCGGATGGGGATCACGCTTATTAAATTTGCTTTCAATGTCATAAAGGGTTTTCGATTCATTATCGCTCTTCGGAATAATTAAAGAACTGTGGTCAGCTGCAGGTGTATCAAATTCCATTCCGTAAAATTGCAGCAGGTCTGGAACAGCCTTTCGGGATTTAAGCAGTTCAGGATAGGCTTGTTCCAAATTCACTTTGGAATGATTTGGTCCGCCGTGGTCGGTTGACACCATCCAATCTAGCCCGAATTTCTTGGCATTTTCGGCATTTTTTACAATCGGATAAATAGCATCGCCACCCTTAATGGCCTCAGGAGGGTTTTTCGTGTTGTCCCAGCCAACACTCCACTCGCTATGTACATGATGATCACCGGAAAGCCACTTAGGACCATTCTTTTTATCTGCTGAAAGGGTACTTGCTTCCGCTTTTTGGCTCTGCCCTAAATTTTGAAACGTCTGGGTGGTAAATGCAGTTGTTGCCAGCAGGGTTGTTGCAATTAAAGGAATCGATTTCTTTTTCAAACGAAATTTCATAAACCTCCACTCCCATCATGTTAATTGTTTACAACTAACATGATAGTGGACAATTATTGTGCCAATGTGAATGAATTGATAGAATTTTGTAAATTTTTCTAGTACCTTCCATCTAGGAAAATTAGCTTATACTTCCATTTGGTAATGTGATGCTCTTTTCACTTACCTATCGGCCCAAAAAGGCTGACTCAGGCAGGTCGTAAACCAATGACCTGTTTGAGTCAGCCTTATGTTGGTTGAGTCTTAAACAAAATTCTGTGTTGTCGTATTCCTGCTGAATTTATATACGGCAATTAGGAAAAAGGCCGCCGCAAAGGCAAAGAGAATCAAGAGGTGTAAAGATAACTCACTAATCGAATGCCCTTCCTGCAGTTTAGTTAATGTATCAAGCGTCCAGCGCTGCGGCAGGAAGTTAGCTATTTTCTGCAATGTTGTTGGCATTACTTCTACAGGCCAGAAGCACCCAGAAAGCATCACGGTCGGCATGATAATTAAATTTTGCAAGGCGCTCGCTGCACTGCGGCTATTTGAAAAAGAAATCAGCACTAGCGATAGCCCAACAGCAATCAGGGAAAACAGTAACATGACGACCGCTGCTTCCCAATAGGTCATGTTCAGGCCAATATTAAAAATGCTTTTCATGATGGTTAGTGTGATGACAACTTGAATGGTCATCACAATCATATTTACCAAGACATTCGCCAATAAATATTTTCTCGCGTTAATCGGTGTCGATAACAGACGAAAGTAGGTGCGTTTTTCTTTTTCTAACAGAATAATCTCGGACAAATTGCATGCTGACATCAGCATAATCATGATCAAGAAACCAATCGTTTGATTCGTCATATTCTTATTTTTCGATGAATCTTCTAAAGAAGAAGTGGAGAGCTTAAAGTTCGAATGTTGGTAATCCTGATTCATCTGCCTAAAGGTCTGTTGATTTCCATCTGCTGCCCGGCTGATGGTCGAGATATTATCGACATATTGATATAAATAGGACTTCACGAAGCCTGTAACTTGAGCACCTTTGATAGAGGTTAGCTGGATATGGTCAGGTCTCCCAGCCAATACACTGTCCGAATACCCCTTTTCAAAAGTAATGACACTGTCTAGCTTGCCGGACGTAATCTGATCCTGAACCTTCCCAGCTTCAATCTCCGTAATCTTCACATTCTCTAATCCTGCTAAAAACTGGATCGTATCCGCAGTAATCTCACTTTCGTCTTGATTGACAATGCCGACATGAAGAGTCATTTTTTGATCACCGCCATAGGCGAGCAGTGAAATAAAAATTCCGATTAGCGGCATAAAAAGATACATAATAATGTTTTTCTTTTTTCGAAATGTCACACGTAACGTGTTTTGAATGAGCCAGAGGATATCCTTCATTATAGCCCCTCCCTTCTTTGCAGCGAGATGATCGCTACTAGTAAAAATAGGAACGACCCGATCAGATTGATGCTTATCGCTGGAATAGCGGCAGCAAAGTCATTTGCATAAATAATTTTTGTCATCGCTGAATTCATCCAGGTTAGCGGTGAAAGGTCAGTAATAAACTTAAAGATTCCTTCAGGATTCTCAATTTTAAAATAGGCCCCGCCAAAAAAGGATGATAGCTGCACAAATAACATGAGGATGGCTTGAGGAGCCGTATTTGTTTTCGTCAGGAAACTGACGCCAATTCCTATACTGACCGCAAACACCACTTCAGTAAGCAGCACTAGAAATACCAGACCCAGATGGTCACCCCAATTTGCATTGAATAATAGTTTGCTAAACAGAATGACTAATATGACACACAAACCATTACTAACTAGACTCCCTAACACCTTTCCGATAAAAATTTCACTTTTCCTTACTGGTGCAGCAATCAGGCGATCTGCCGTCCTTCTAACTCGTTCACTGACAATTAACGAACTTGCCGACATCGCCCCGTACAGAACAATCATTGTGGTAATCACAATCGCATAATAATCCATCGACCCCGGTTGTTTATTCGGATTTAGCGAGGTTTCCTTAATAAAATCTCTCTGATTTCCAGTTGTAAAGGCAGCTTCCAATTTTTTAGGAGCTGCTTTCATGATTTCAGAAGCAATATTGTCCTTGTCGACATACGCTGAGAGCATGCCTTGCAGGATATTCCCTTTAATACTATTACCATTGTTGACATACAGCTGTACCCCTTTTTCGGTCACTTCTACATACCCATCATAGGTACTTTGCTTCACTTCTCTTTTTCCATCCATTTTATCGGTGGCTTTCTTAAAATGAATCCCTGACTTTTCAGCCACAGTTATAAACTGCTGAAAACTCCTGCCTTGAGTCGTATCTTTATATAAAACATGGAGATCATCCACAGGAAGACTGGTCGTAAACGTGTTCGACAAGGCTGTTCCAAGGACGAGTATTAAGATGATCGGGAAAGCTAACATAAAAAACAAGGCTCTAGTGTCCCGGAAGTCTTTTTTAATCCCTTTCCAGGCAATATTAAGTATGTTCAAAGTTAATCCCCCCTATTGGTCACGTAGATTTCTTCCGGTTAAGGTTAAAAACACGGTCTCTAAATTTGGTGCCTTTTCTTGTACGGCACGGATTTCAATCTGGCTGTTGATAAAGTGCTCAATGATTTTGTTTAAATTATTGACTCCCGTATCCGAGTTGATTTTAATAAAGTTTTCATCCACTGAAACAGCTTCGACGCCAGGAATGTCTTTTATTGACTGGATATTCACTTTTTCAGAGGATTTGACCTCAATCCATAAGTCCTTCGTATTGGTAATGATCGATTTCAGCTGTTCCTTCGTACCCTCGGCAATGATTTTTCCGTGATCAATGATGGCAATCCGCGAACAAATCTCTTCGACTTCCTCCATATAGTGACTCGTGTAAATGATGGTGCAGCCAATTTCGTTTAACTTCTTAACAGATGTCAGGATATAGTTCCGGGACTGCGGATCGATGCCCACTGTTGGTTCATCCATAATGATTAGCTTCGGCCGGTGAGCAATGGCACAGGCGATGTTTAAGCGCCGCTTCATCCCGCCTGAAAAACTATTAGGATAGCTTTTATGTTTATCTTGAAGGCCGACAAATTCCAGGGCTTCCACCACTCGATCATGTAGTTCGGCACTGCGCAAACCATATAGGCCGGCAAAAAATTTCACGTTTTCATAGGCCGTCATGTCCTCATAGATGGCCAAATCCTGGGGAACCATACCAAGGTTCATTTTTGTAAAACGGCTGTGTTTGGCTGTGTTTTTACCAAGAATACTGATTGCGCCATCATTACTGCGCAGCAGCCCTGCAATCATATTAATCGTGGTACTTTTTCCGGCACCATTGGCCCCAAGAAAACCAAAGATTTCTCCCTCAGCAACAGATAGACTCATATTATCAACCGCTATAAAATCAGCGAATTTTTTCGTTAAGTTCTTAATCTCCAACACGTTCATCTCTTCACCCCTAGGTCTTTTGATAATTTAAGTATAAAAAAAAGAATGACCGTGCATAAGTGCAATCGTTCATTCTTTTCACATGAAGATATTCATATTGTGGATGTGAAATTTTCATAAAGGGATCGGCAGGAGTGTGGTAACGGAAAAACCGTGGGTACTGTCGATAATCATCTTTCCGTCCACAGCTGCGGTGCGCTCCTCCATCCCAATGATTCCTAGCCCTTTTTTAATCGTGTCTGTTCCCGCGCCATTATCCTTCACTTCTACTCTGACCAGTTTGTTTAACACCTTCAAATCGACCGAAACAATTGATGCCTGGGAATATTTCATTGCATTCGTGAGCGCCTCCGTGACATTTTCATGGATAATTTTCCACTGGATGGGCGATATAATGTCTAAATTCCCTTCATAGGTGAATACGGTTTTGATTGGTTGTTTGGCATTGAAATCATCAATCATCAGCTTCAGGCGATGAATCCCCACTTGCTCCGTTGGGGGCTTCATATTTTTCAATGTCATGCGGATGTTTTCGATGCCGTCCTTTGAAATATTGATTGCGTTTTGCAGCAGCTCGGCTGCCTTCTGCGGTTCGGTTTCCAGCAACCGTTTGGCCGCTTCCATTTGAAAAAGTGCCCCTGTCATTGAGTGACCAATTTTATCATGAATCTCCTGTGAAATTCGATTGCGCTCCTCTAATTTGAAGGTATATTCCGACTGCCGGATATACTCCGTATTTTCATTTAAATGTTTCGTTAATTTTTGCATTGCATTTCGCATCGAATCGATTTGCGCTTCATCTTTCACCAGCATGTTACTGAAGCTTAACGTGACGGAATAAAGCATAAAACAAAAGATCGCCACTAACCCGTACAACGACTGGAACGAATCATGTATATAAAAGATTGGGATAATGGAAAGGAGCAGAATCGTGATTTTTTTTTCAAAAAAGCCTGAGGTCAGTTCCACAATCGATAATGGTAAAAGGATACTAAATACCGGATGGACTATCATACAAGCTATAATAGAAATACCGATAGATACTAAGTGCAGAATTCTTTTGACGGTATTCTGTTTAAAAATATAGACTGAGATATTGACGCACAAATAAACTAGAAGAGTGAGAACAGCCAAGGAGATATGGCTGATTTCCTCACGTACAAAATAGAAGGCAATATAAAGTAAAAGTACTAGCTTCGTGCCAATCATCCAAAACTCCATCTTATTCCACTTTCCCCTTGAGGTAGAAAATCGCAATCTGGGTCCGGTGCTCAAGCCCGGTCTTATTTAATATAGAAGTAATATAATTGGCCACCGTTCCTTCAGAAATAAACAATTGCTTTGATATTGCTTTATTAGAGCACCCCTTTGCAATCAGGGACATGATCTCTCTTTCTCTTTCGGTGAATTGGCTGAGATCCATTGGCGTCTCCGATGCTTTATTTTCCGTAAGATTGGTCTTTATTTTTTCTAAAATAACATCCTGAATAATACTGTTTCCGTTATAAACACTCTTTATGGCATCCCGAATTTGTTCAGGGTCATTATTTTTCAATAAATAACCTTTAGCGCCATTTTTGATAGTCTCGAGAATGTATTCATCATCATCAAAGGTGGTTAAGATGATCGGCTTTGTGGAGGTTTGCTCAGTAATCAGCTTCGCTGCCTCCACCCCATTCATATTTGGCATACGCACATCCAGCAGGGCAATATCGACCGGATGCTTTAGGCAAAAATCTACTGCCTTTTTTCCATCACTAACGGTATCAAGCACTTCAAATTCTGTATATGTATTAAGGATAATTTTCAGGCCTTCGCGAATAAAGGAGTTGTCATCCGCAATGATGACCTTGATTTTCATAAGATCCTGGCCCCCTTCCTAATTTTCAATATATCTAACAGCATTATAGCAAGAAATTGTAAGGAAATGGCTTGTCTATTCAGATTATAGTCTTTTTTCTGTCACATGGTTTCAATTGTACGAAAAAGTTCAAGTTCTGCTCCCTTTTATGCTCTTTATTCATTTTATAATCGTAATAGAAATAGCCATTCATTTTCCAAATGAATAGCGGAACCTTTGAGTAAAAAATTTTTTAGCAGATTAATGATGATGGAGGAACAAAAAATGAAACAACTCTGGCTTGTGACTGTTCTTGCCATATTAGTAGTAACTGGCTGCTCAGCCAATAGTGCAAACAACAAAGCTGAGATGGATGGTGAATCCATCTATGCTAATAAGTGTTCAGCCTGCCATGGCGAGAATTTAAAAGGGGCTGTTGGACCGCCAGTTGTAAACATGGCTAATAAATACTCTGATAAAGAACTATTGAAAATCATAACCGAAGGTACTGATAGAATGCCAGGTAATCTACTGACAGATGACCAATCAAAAATTGTTACAGAGTGGTTAATGAAAAAATAAATCATGTAGGTTCCTTCACAGTGACCTGTACGAGAACTTGACTGAGGCTATGCTGCTACTAGCATAGCCTTTTTTTATGGTTCCCTTCTCGAAAGATGATGGACCCTCTTTTTTCTTATAGCGATGGTTGAACTAGTTTTCTAGAGCCGCAATTTGTGTTTCATTTAGGGGGTTCAATGTTTCTCGTTTGGGTGGTTCACTTGCTTCCATCTACCAATAACATAGCCGAGGGAACTATCCCTATGGCTTATAGCGACGAATTTTGGGGGACAGAGACGGGTTTATCCTAAGGGTTTTTGATGAGGGTGTCTTACTAAAAATATCTCAATATTTCTAGAGGTGGGGCGAAAAAACACTTTTTAGGGGTCAGATTTACCAACCGAAATGAGTACCATGCGTAAATCAACAGGGTAATTTCTTATAAATACAATTCTGCCTGGAATGTGAAATGTAAAGTCTTTGATTTCGAAATAAGATTCGATTGATAATCTTAGATAAGATGCAATCTTGGATAGTTCTATTGAAGATCTCCATCTGTCGATCTCAAGTAATGATTGAATGGCTGTCTCCAGAGCACCTTCATTTTTGGTCACCCAGCATTCTGGTGATTTCCTCTTCTGATAATACTGGATTTTCATGCTCTAATGCTTTCAAAAGTTGTTTTTCTTCATCCGAATCAGTCACTTCATACATATTAGGCTCTTTGATTTGGTCTACTTCAAATAAAATGAATTTCCGATTCCCAATTTGAATAAAATCTTGACCAGAAAAAATCACTTTTTTGATTTCCTCATTATCTATTTTTATTGGCTCCATTGTCGCAACCCTCCTTACTGTATATTACCATTATTATACCATTAGGACTCTAACTTTCAACTTTGCAGAGGGGCTCCACAAGAACGGTTCTCATGGTCTTTTCAATCACTTTTCCTTGCCCAAAAAAGCCAGCAGAACCGTCCCCATGGTCATAAATAGCAAAACCGAACCTTAAAACTCCCCCGCATTAAACCACTTATTTGAGATATTGAATGGCAAGCGCAATATAAAACTTAATAGATTCCAAATAATTCCGAATATCCACCCATTCATCAGGTTGGTGAGCCAGTTTAGGCTCTCCTGGTCCATAGATTAATATAGGAACATCCGGAAGGTGTCCTTTGTAAACAGAACCATCCGTGTAATAATTAACTCCACCCGGAACAAGGTTCTTCTTGGCATTCAAACACTGAGCGGTCTTTACGGCTAATTCGATAAAAGAATGATCCTGAGAGGTATATACACAACCCATGTCATTGATTACTTCCATTGCAAATGATACATTCATTTTTTTGGATACGCTTTGCAAAATTCCTTTGATATCCTCGGTAATTTCTAAATGAGATTGTCCCGGCACTGTCCGAAAATCAATCGTTATCGTACATTCATCTGGAACGACATTCGTTCCAATTCCCCCTTTGATTGTGCCAATATTCAAAGTAGATCCGCCTAATATTTCGTGCTGCTCATAAGGGATAACAAGGGTATTTAACTCGTTAATAAAGTGGTTCATCGCCAATATGGCATTGATTCCATGGGAAGGCATTGAACCATGCGCTGTTTTTCCAAACATAGAAATTTTCAGCCATAATACTCCCTTGTGTGCAATAACCGGATGGTTCGAAGTTGGTTCGCTAATGACGATCGCTGAAGCTTGATCAATTTGGCCTTTTCTGACTACCGTTTTAGCACCAAAACAATCTACTTCTTCTCCGACAGTCCCAATAAATTGAAGTGTTCCATTTAATTTAACACCAGCTTTTTCGAGACACTCCATTGCTACTACCATTGCGGCCACACCACTCTTCATATCGGATGAGCCGCGTCCATAAATTCGGTCTCCCACCCGTCTTCCTTCAAAAACAGGATAGGTCCACTCTACATTTCCAACCGGAACAGTATCAAAATGACCGCTGAATATAAGTGTCTTAGAATTATTATTTACTGAATCATCATTACTATATGAAACGATTAAATTAGCCCGATCCTCTTCAACCAAATCCGACTTTACCAATAAACTAGTAGTTGTAAGTCTCTGACTTATTCTATCTGCCAGCTTTTTTTCCAGACCTGGTGGGTTAATCGTATTTTCCTGAATTAAAGACTGTAAAAATAATATGGCATCTTCTTCGTCAATATATTGAAAGACCTCTTCCATTTTCATGAATAACTACTCTCCCACTTCAAGAGAATAAGGCAGACCCGATCTTGCACCGGTTTTAGATACGGTAAGGGCTCCGAGTTTAACCCCAGCCTGCAATATAGCCTCTTGAGACCAGTTTTGTAAAATACCATATAGAGCACCTACTGCAAATGCATCACCTGCACCAGTTGAATCAATGGAGTCTGCCTTTAGAGAGGGTAAAACAATCTGATTGCGTCTTCCTTCCGAAATAGAACTTGAAACGGCTCCCTGCTTTCCAAGTTTGACAAATACTTGATTAACACCTAAATCGTGAAGTGACTGAATGGCATCTTCCATATCATGATGGGGGAATAAATCATGTAATTCTGTATGATTTACGAACAAAATATCTGTTTTTGATAACAATGGCTGTAAATGACACAAACCTTTCTTTGTCAATAAAGCACTTGGATCAAAAGAGATTCTAAGATTAGGGGACGTTTCTTTCCTTTGAAATAATGATGGAGCCAAATCCAGAAGCGGACTACTTACGTGCAATAAATCAATCGTTTGATAAAATTCCTCCGCAACTAAGTCAGTGTTATAATTTGAATTTGCGCCAGGAAAGGTATACATCGTTCGTAATCCTGAATAGTTCACCAATACCATAACAGTACCTGAGGTTTTCCCAGGGACTTTTTGGATGTAATCAAGTCTGACCTTTTCTAGGCTCTCTATTAGAACAGAAGTATATGAATCTTCACCAACGGCACCTAAAAAATATACTTCCTCCCCCAAACGTGAGAGACCGACAGCAACATTTGCTGCCGATCCGCCCGGGGATAATTGCAAGTCTCTGCATTCCACTTCCTGGTCCATTTCTGAAAACTGATCTACCAGTCCGATTAAATCCACGTTAATAAACCCATGCACCGCAACTTTTACCATTTTTATGACATCCTATTCTACCGGAGTGAGTTTACTTGATCCATAAACTGTTTTACTCTGTCAGTATCCACTCTCTCCCACCAATTTCCGTTCTCCTTTAAGAAACTCCCGACAATGGCACCATCTGCGATGGACATAATCTTTTTGGCATTTTGGACAGTCATTCCACTTCCAATAATTACTGGCAAACTGGCAGATTCTTTAATTCCAATAAGCTCATCTAATGAAGTTTCGTCACCAGTTCTGTTTCCTGTGGCAATTAATATATCGGCATCAAAGAACTCATTATCCCTTGTTTGTTCTGCCAAGCTGCGGTCTGCGACAATAGAATGACTTCCATGTTTTACGTGAACATCAGCCATGACTTTAATATCGTCACCGAAAAGATTTGCTTTATATCTCATTGCTTTTGCCGATGCACCTTCGACAATCCCTTCATTAGCAACATAAGCGTTAACCCATTGATTCGATCTAACCCATTTAGCTTTACATGCCTTAGCAATTGCAATAGCTGGAATAACCGCATTAGCTAAACAGTTCACACCAAGCGGAAGCTTTGAAGCTTTAGCAATTTCTACTCCTATAGCTGTCATTGCGGCTACTGTTTCAAAGCTAAAATCCTCAGGTTTTGGGAAGGGAATGTCCCATGCATTTTCTATTTGTAATCCATCAACTCCACCTTCCTCTAGTCGCCGAACATCCTCTAGTGCAAACTCAACGATCTCATCCATGCTTTCACCTTTGTAATGTGGAGCTCCTGGAAGTGGTTTTAAATGGACCATTCCTATAATTGGCTTGCGAACATTAAATATATTCTCTAAAATAAATTTCTTTTCTGGAAATATACCACCGCTCATCATTATCACCTACACACTAGCTTTCTTTCTTGCTTTAATGGAATTCAACCAAACAGCTAACAAGATGACGACACCTTTAATCATCAATTGATTATAGGAAGAAACATTTAACAAATTTAACCCATTATTCAATATGGAAATAATCGCTACACCCATTAAGGTTCCAGCAATTTTCCCTTCACCCCCGAAAAGGTTTGTTCCTCCTAATACAACAGCAGCAATTGCGTCTAATTCTGAACCTGTACCCGCATTCGGTGATCCCGAAGAAAGGCGAGAGGCGAGAACAATTCCGGCGATTGCGGTAATTGCTCCACCAAAAGCATAGACACCAGTTTTGACCCATTTCACCTTAATACCACATAATCTGGCTGCTTCTTCATTGTCACCAATCGTATAAACATATCTACCAAAACGAGTGTGCGACAATAATATATGTCCAATGATGGCAACAATGATCATAATGATAATGGCCGTTGGAATCGGACCAATATAACCCCGTCCAATTTCACGGAAAACAGCATCAGTAATAACTACTGGGGTCCCTTCTGTATAGACAAAAGCAATTCCACTTAGAATGGTAGTCATTGCTAAGGTAACAATAAAGGGAGGAATATTCTGTGTAGAAATAACCGTCCCCATAAATAGGCCAATCATTCCGCCAATCATTACTGTAATCAAAATGGCAATAGGGATGGGAACCCCAGCAACGATCAGTCCACTGACAACGACACCGCTGACTGCCAGCTGTGACCCCGCACTTAAATCGATTCCTCCCGTAATAATAATGAAAGTCATGGCTACAGCCATAATACATAAGACTGCGGATTGACGCATGACATTAAGTAAGTTGTCAACGGTTAAAAAATCAGTTGTAATAATAGACATAATGATAAAGAGCAGAGCAAGTCCTATTGTTGTACTTCCTTTATCAAAAATGACATAAAGCTTTTGTTTCCAGTTTGTTGTTTGCGTATTTTGATTCAAATTCATTTTGGTTGAAGTATTGTTAAGCACTTATTCCACCTCCAAAAGCTAATTTAAGAATATTATCAGAGGTAATCATGTCTTTGCTAAGTTCACCAGCAATAGCTCCCTCTCTCATGACGATTGTTCGATCACTCATACCAACGATCTCTGATAGTTCGGAAGAAATCATAATAATTCCGACACCAAGCTTGGCGAGGCTGCTAATTTGTGCAAAGATTTCCGCTTTTGCACCAACATCGACCCCGCGGCATGGCTCATCCAAGATAAGGATACGAGGCTCTTGGATCATCCAGCGGGCAATGATGGCTTTTTGTTGATTTCCTCCGCTTAACGTAGAAACGGTCTGTTCCATTGTTCTTGCCTTAATATTTAATTTTTGCTTATAATCTTCCGATACTTTCTTTTCAGCCTTTTTATTAACAAGAAAACTCTTCGTAAATTTCTTAAGATTCGGAAGAGATATATTATCCCTGACCGTCTGCTTTAGAACCAGCCCTGTTTCTTTTCGGTTTTCTGTAACAAAACCAATTCCCAGCTTGATTGCATCACTAGGATTATTAATTTTGGCTAATTGGTTGTCGATCAAAATTTCTCCAGTATCTTTTTTTAACAAACCAAATAGCGCTTGGGCGATTTCTGTCCTCCCCGCTCCTACTAGACCGGCAATTCCAAGAATTTCACCACTCCGCAGCTCAAAATTAATGTCTTTCAGCACTCCTGCTTTTGAAAGGTTTTGCACCTTCAATACAGGATCGTCGATAGGAACGTCAATTTTATTAAAATAATCATCCATCTTGCGATTTACCATTAATTCCACAAGTTGATCCACATTTTGGACTTCACTCATCGGCAATGTTTTAATATGGGTGCCATCTCTTAGAACGGTGACTGTATCACACACCCTGAAAATCTCATCCATTCTGTGAGATATATATAGGATACTGACACCTTTATTTTTAAGTTCAGTCACTAAAGAAAGTAAAATTTCTGTTTCTCTTTCTGATAAAGAAGATGTTGGTTCATCCATGATCAATATCTTGGCTTCCTGAGAAATAGTCCGAGCAATTTCTATCATCTGTTTTTGCGCAATACTAATATCCTTAGCCACATGTTTGGGGTCAAGATTAATTTGCAGCGATGCAAAGATTTCCTTTGCTTTTTCATTCATTTGCTTCCAATTAATCAATCCCATTGAATTGACAGGCTGACTGCCAAGAAAGACGTTTTCAGCGACAGTCAGGTAATTTGCTACATTTAGCTCTTGATAGATACAATGAATCCCAATTTTCTTTGAGGTTTTCGGGTCCATATTCTCTATACTTTTACCGTTATAAAGAATTTCTCCACTCGTTTTTGAGTAAGCACCTGTTAAAATTTTCATTAGGGTCGATTTACCTGCACCATTTTCCCCTACAAGCGCATGAACACTTCCGGGATAAACGGTAAGCGATACACCTTTAAGTGCTTTTACACCTGAAAACTCTTTTGTAATATTTTTCAACTCAATTATTGGTGAGTTCACTTCATAACGCCCCCTCTCGTTTGGAGATAAACTCAGGGAGGAAAGGTCTCCCTGAGTTTTTTCAATAAATGATTGAAATTTCAGTTATTTTTTGAAATGTTCATCTACATTTGCTTTATCCACTAGAATAACTGGAACACTAATGTTTTTATCTAATTTTTTGCCTTTAATTGCTTCTAGTGCAGCTTTAATAGACTCTTCACCGATTTTAAAAGGCTGCTGCTGAATCATTGCGAGGATATACTCGCTGCGTATTCCTTCTGCTGCTTCCTTTGTTACGTCAAAACCAACAATTTTTGTATGCTTGTTGTTTGCAGATTCAAGAGCGGCCAATGCACCTAGTACACTATTTTCTGCGGTAGCATAAATATAGTCGACATTTGGATTTGCCTGAAGGATATTTTCAACTGTTGCCATCGATTTTTGACGGTCGTAGCCTGGCTGGCTATTCAAAATCTTTACATTATCCATACCTTTTAACGCTTCTTTTAATCCGTCTAATCTTTGTTTTTGTACGAAAGATTGTTCATGGGTAACAACCGCAACTTTGACGTCCTTACCTTTTGCTTCAATATCCTTCTTTAAATACTCGCCTAACTGCTTCCCGGCATCGTAGTTTTCAGTTCCGATGAATGTATCTACACTTTTACTATCTACAACTGCGTCTGCAGTAATAATAGGGATTCCTTTATCCTTTGCCTCTTCAACAACAGGAACGACTCCGGCATTATCAACTGCTAATACGACTAGAGCATCAACGCCTTTTTGCATATAATCTTCAATGGAAGAAACTTGCTTCGATAAGTCTAAGTTAGGGTCATTTACTAACAATTCCACTCCAGCCTCTTTTGCAGCCTTTTTCATTCCTTCATCAATATCAATAAAGAATTGATGACGAAGTGTAGCTGTTGTAACTCCTATTGTTAATTTCCCATCATCCTTTTTCTTAGATCCCGCCTTTTCTGTCGATCCACAAGCTGATAAAACAAGAACCATGGCTGCAACAATCAATAAGAAAGCTTTTTTCATTACGTTTTTCCCTCCAATATTTTTATAGTTATTTAATCTATCGACTCAACGCCACACCAAGAAATGATGAATTGAACATATATCTCAATTAAGGATAAAAATTGGAAAACCGGTACTGATTCATTCACACAATGACATTGCTTTGGATCTCCACACCCCAAAATGATGGTAGGGATATTGCCAAATCCAGCAAGTAAACGCGCATCGCATCCTGCGGGCATCCCTTCGATGACAGCTTCCTTATCTAATACTTCTCCTATAATTCTTTCCATCTCATGAATCAAAGGATGGGATATTGGTGTCTCAAATGGATAACCTTCCTGATAGACATTCACCTTAGGAGGATGCTTGTCCAACCACTCATCTCCCTTAGTAACTCTTTCAATGGTTTCAAGTACTTCTCTGTTCACACGATCTCTCGTTTGTTCGTAGGTTTCAGATTGTTTTGGTTGATAATGAAGGCAAGTTTTTAATGAACAAGACCCTGGAACAACTGAACCTGCAATCCCCCCTTTTATCTCTCCTAAATTAATAGTAGGACCTGGCAAAAGCGGGTGTCTTTCTGTCATCAGCCAACGATGCTCTAAATCCTTAAGAGCTTGATAGATTTTTATCGCCTTATCAATGGCATTGACACCCTCCCATAGCTGGCTGGAATGAAGACTTTGACCTTCAACAACAATTTCGTGAAACAGAAAACCCATATGTGCAGGCTGGATGTTTAATTGGGTTGGTTCGCCTACAATCGCAGCATCGGCTCTATAACCTCGTTCCACACATGCAAGAGTTCCATTCCCGCCACCTTCTTCATCGACAACGGATTGAATGATTAGATCGCCTTTTAATTTGTATCCTAAGGCTTTAATGGTTTGCGCGGCCATTATCATTGCAGCTAAGGAAGCCTTCATATCAGTGGAGCCAAGACCATAAAGGACATCTCCCTGAACTTGGCCAAGAAAAGGATCATGAGACCATTTTTCCTGTTCCCCATAAGGCATCGTGTCTATATGACCGTTCAAAATTAAGGATTTTCCACCTCCCATTCCTTTTAAGGTACCGACAATATTAGGACGATCTCGATTGTCATGACCTAGATTGGCTCCAGGATATTTTTTAATTTTTTCATCCTCAACCAGAAATTCATCAATTTCAAAGTCCAGGTCCAATAGTTTCTGCTTAATGATTTCTTGCCCTGCTTTCTCTTTTCCGCCCAACACCCCATGTCCAATCACTTGGGTATCCGTTTGAACCAATTTTGCCAAGAAACCAATGTACTCATCTTTGTTTGACTGAATGATTCCGTTTACTCCCATTCCTATCACCCACTTGCGAGATTATTTTTTAATGTGCTCTAAAATCCGAACCCATAAAGGCTGATAATGCTCCCATTCCATAAACTCTTTTGGCCCCCAATGCGGTGCACAATCACTGGCAAAGCATGCTGTTTTCCCGCTGCCATATTGACCAACTACCAGAAGTGGATCCTCTTGAATGTTTACTAGAACCTCGGCTCCATCCTTTGGTGTAAATTTGTTATATCCTAAGAAGTTCGGCCAATTTTCCATTCCTTGCGTAATAACATGATCTTTGATTGTTTCAGCTCTTATACCTTGAGGCATTTCGACACGGTCATCTGTATCAAGCATTTCAACAGGAAGTACATCCGCTAGCACCGTATTTTTATAATTTGCCTTAGCTTCAATACCCATGAAGGATAGGTAACCGCCAATCATTAACAAGCCTCCGCCAAGCGCAACATATTCTTTGAGTAATTCTAACGCGTTCGGAATAATTTCCATCTGATAGAAAGTAGCATTTTGCAGTAAGAACGTATTCGCACCAATATCACTTAACACAATGGCATCATATTGTTGAAGGTCTTCCAGTTTCTTTGGGAAACGCACTTGAACCTCATGAGCCGGCATGTAATCTATCTCGATCTTTGCCTCTCTTAAACTATTAAGTAAATATGTAGCTCCTTCTTCATATTTAGTAGAAGTAAAACTGTCATACCCCTTTACATGAACCATATGAACCGTCCAAGATTCTCCAATAAACAATACCTTCATTGCAAATCCTCCTCTATTTTTCATTATTTATATATGTTAAAAATGTTGCTGCTTTTTCCCAGATCGCTTAAAGGGGGCAGCCTTTCATTTCAAACGTCTATCATAAAATCTTGTGTTTCTTTAATAAATGCATCCACTTGTTTTATGTATGGAATGGAGTTTTGTGATCCCTCGATTGTCACTGCTATAGCTGCCGCTGCAGCCGCATATTTCAAACTACTAGCCACATCATGATTAAAATAAGCGCTTACAAAGGTACCAATAAACGTATCACCAGCAGCTGTAGTATCAACAGTTGGTACAACGTAGGCCGATGATTTTAAGATGGAGCCTTTTCGGTTCATATAAATGGCACCTTGTTTTCCTAAAGTTACAATTACCTCAGAAACCCCTTTCTCAATAAGCCTTAATGCCGATTTACTCGCACTTTCTGGGTCTTTAACTGGAATATTCGTCATCTCAGACGCTTCAATTTCATTTAAGATAAGTAAATCTATCATAGAAAAATATTTATCTTTTATCGTTAGAGCTGGAGCAGGATTAAAGACAGTTTTAGTATTTAATGCGCCAGCTTTCTCTAAAATAAAGGCATTTGTTTCCCAAGGTATTTCATTTTGCATAAGAATGGCATCGTATTGGCTAAGATCAATATCTAGAAGATCCTCTGGCATAAAAATGCCGTTAGCACCTTTATTCAAAACAATATTATTTTCTCCACTATCATCAATGGTAATGATGGCTGTACCTGTCATAGTATTTTTCTTTCTAACATGATTTACATTAATATGGTCCTCTAAAAGCAGCCTGGAAATTTCATTGCCAAAAAAATCTCCACCTAAAGCGCCAGCCATCGTTACCCTTGCACCTGACCTTACAGCTGCAACCGCCTGGTTCGCTCCCTTACCTCCGGAAAAAAAGGAGGTGCTTAATCCATGAATGGTTTCACCTGGTAAGGGATGTCTGTTTACTCTAGTCACGATATCCATATTCATACTGCCAACTACCAATATATTAGGCATTTTATTCACCTCCTAGATTTTTCACAGAACCGAATTTTAAAAGTTCAACGCCTAGCGTAACCTTCATAGGAACCGAGTCACTTTTTTCTCCTTGCTTTAATTTTTGAAGCAGCATTTCAGCAGCATGAATACCCATTTCATAGGTTGGGCGTTTTATAACTGATACTCTTGGCTTTACAAAATCAGCAAGTGTATTTTCATCAAACCCAACAAGGGATATATCTGACCCTACCTCTAAATTTAAATCTCTTATTGCTTTGATAGCGCCCTGACAAATTAGGTTGTTTGCTGCAAATACGGCAGTTGGTGGATTACTTAGATTCATTAATTCCTTCATTGATTGATAGCCATGATCTTCGAACCAATCGCCTTGCTTTAAATATTCAGGGTCCAAATCAATTTCGAAATCTTTTAGAGCTTGTTGATAACCCCTATACCTTTCAATTCCGTCATTAAACGTTTGCGGACCAGTAATAATAGCAATTTGTTGATGACCATTATCAATTAAATATTTGGTCGATTCATATGCTCCTCTAAAATTGTCAATTACCACTCCGTCTAGACCACTACCTTCAATGTAACGATCCACCAGGATGACTGGTTTATTAATACTTTGATAAAATTCGGGATCATTATGGGCGCCAATTAGGACAATCCCATCAACATTTCT
Organism: Neobacillus sp.; assembly: GCF_031988165.1. Lineage (NCBI taxonomy): Bacteria > Bacillati > Bacillota > Bacilli > Caryophanales > Bacillaceae > Neobacillus > Neobacillus sp. The sequence goes on along the minus strand of NZ_DALZYO010000033.1, from coordinate 30,389 downwards.
TTTTAGAGAACTCTTAAAAAAAGCGGCCTCTTCCTTCTCATTGTCATTGGTTGAAAATACAACGGTATGAAATCCCTCTTGACTAGCAACATCTACTGTCCCTTTTATCACTGCTGTATAAAATGGATTTTCAAATGCAGGAACAACAACTGCCAACATTTGCGTTTGTTTGGTAATCATGGATACTGCCATAGTATTTGGCACATAATTTAATTCCTTTACAACTTTTTGTACCTTTTTACGCGTTTTTTCACTGACTCTATCAAGCCCATTTAGGACTCTTGAAACTGTTGCTACTGATACATTTGCTTGCTTCGCAACATCTTTAATTGTTATTTCATGAGACATTTGAATCCCCCATTTAAAAATAAATGTAAACGATTTTACTAATACAAGATTGATATACATATGCATTAGTTGATTTATATTTTAATTTTGTAATAACGTTTACATTTTTTATTTTATAAAATATCTTTATTTTTTACAACAAGATAATCAAAATAATTTGAATATTTTTTATTGCATTAAAATATGAAATCCAAATCCAAAATTTGCAGACCACCTAAGGAACCACGGTTAGCGACTGAACTAGAATTTGACCAATCCCCCGCAAGGTGCCTATTTGTTTATGTTCTTCTCTAGTATACTTAGTTAGCCGCAAAAACGGTGGCATCTCACTTGCGGAATTCTTTTATCCCCACGTCCCATCTAAAAGAAAAAACTTAAAATACAGTTCCATTTCTCTATTAACCTATGGAATTTATTGCTAAATATAAAGTATAATCTTAGAAAGGTTACATATTAAGGAGGGGAAGTTTTGGGTAAAAAAATAATCTTTTCTTTTTTGATTCTTATGCTCTGCCTGCCTGGAGCAGGATTAGCAAACTTCATGCCTCAAGGTAAACTGAATAATGCAGAAACAATCCAACAAAGCAATCAAATCAGCGGAGAAAAAGCGGATCCAAGTATCCGATATCAGATTGATTTAAGTTCCATTAGGAAAAAAGCTATAAAAGAGGTAAATGGAGACTCAAGTGTTACAGATGATACTAGCGGTCCTGTGCTTGAATACTATACCGTTGCACCAAAGGAAGTAACGGTTGGAGATACGTTTTTCATCTCGGCAAAAGTTTCAGATGAATCTGGAGTTAGTCAAGTAATTGCAAAGATGTACGGAGCATCAACCAAGGAAATACCATTGACGTACAATAGTGATACAGGGCTTTGGGAAGTCTATTATAAAATAGAGCCCTATGACTTTAATGGGGCATGGGTCCTTACCTTTCGCATGTATGATATGCTTGGAAATCTCTCTGGTAAACTTACATATGAGACCATTTATGTCACAAATCCAGACCCAAGTGGAGGAGATTGGATTCCGCCTTATATAGAGGAAATTACGATTGACCCAGAGATTGTGAATCCTGGCCAACCCTTTACCTTCCATGCAAAAATTGTTGAGAAGTATGTTATTAAATCCGTAGAGGCATGTATTTGGAGTCAAAATGTTTGCGAGGAGAAACTCCCTGTAACCTATGATCCTGAACGAGATGAATGGATTGGAACATATACGTTCCCCCTAACGACACCACCGGGCACTAAGTCACTTTATATTTCTGCAACAGACGGGAATGGAAATAATAGTAGGGAAGAACCAAAAAGCTTTGAGGTTACGGATGACATAACTCCTCCTACAAAGCCGGCCGTTCATGAGGTAACCGACAAGGATACCTCTGTAACAGGGGAAGCAGAGGCCAATTCAAAGGTAGAAGTGAAAGCGAACGGAGCTGTGATTGGTTCAACGCTAGCCGCAACGGATAGTACCTTCACGGTCGCCATCCCAGTTCAAAAGCCAGGCGTGGAATTAACAGTCACCGCAACAGATAAAGCAGGGAATGTAAGTGAAGCAGCAGCCGTTGTGGTAAAAGACGTAACACCCCCAGCAATGCCGGCTGTACATGAGGTAACCGATAAGGATTCTTCTGTCACCGGTTTTGCGGAAGCAGGTTCAACAGTTGAAGTAACAGCAAATGGCACAGTAATCGGTACTGCTGCAGCCGGAGCGGATGGTGCACTCACCGTTACAATCCCTGTTCAAAAAGCCGGGATTGAATTAAAGATTACAGCTACAGATAAAGCTAAAAACAGGAGTGAAGCGGCAGCTGTTACCGTAAAAGACGTAACACCTCCTGCAATGCCGATCGTAAATGAGGTAACCGATAAGGATTCTTCTGTCACCGGTTTTGCGGAGGAAGGGTCAAAGGTAGAAGTAAAAGCAAATGATAAAATAATTGGATCAGCTATATCCGGAACAGATGGGACATTCAAGGTTACGATTCCTATTCAAAAACCCGAAACCATATTAAAAATTACCGCAACAGATGAAGCCAAAAACATGAGTGAGGCGGCAAATGCGGTGGTAAAAGATGTAACCGCACCAGATACCCCCATAGTCAAACAGGTAACTGAAACGGATACCTATGTCACAGGGACATCGGAAGCAGGTACAAAAATAGATGTGAAAAAAGATGGGATGGTTATAGGAACAGGAATCACTGGCGAAAATAACATATTCGTAGTTGCAATCCCTGTTCAGAAAGCTGGTACCAGATTAACAGTCACCGCAACAGATAAGGCCAATCACGTTAGCGGAGCCAATTCCATCATGGTAATAGATGTAACCGCACCAGAAAAACCAGTTGTCAATGAAGTAACAGACAAGGATACATCTGTGACAGGACAGGCGGAGCCTGAAGCATGGGTGTATGTAAGAACAAATGAGACCTTGTTGGGTTATGGATATGTTAATGAAGGCGGCAAGTTCGCCGTAACCATCTCTGCTCAAACCGTAGGTACCAAATTATCGATTACAGTTACCGATCCTTTTGCCAATATTAGCGAAGCAGTAACCGTGACCGTTACAGCAGCAAAACCCTCAGGCTGGGTGAAAGAAAACGGAACATGGTATTACTATGATCCAAACACTTACGAGAAGAAAACAGATTGGGTGAAGGTTGGAGGAACATGGTACTACTTTAATGAAAAAGGTGCAAGGCAAACCGGTTGGCAAAAGATTAGGAATGTCTGGTATTACTTCAACACCAGTGGAGAAATGCAAACAGGCTGGGTGAAAAGTGGCTCCTCTTGGTATTACCTGAACGCAAGCGGCGCCACGGCTACCGGCTGGGTAAAGAGCGGCTCCTCTTGGTATTACTTGAACCCAAGCGGCGCCATGGCTACCGGCTGGGTGAAGAGTGGCTCCTCTTGGTATTACCTGAACGCAAGCGGCGCCATGGTGACTGGCTGGGTGAAGAATGGCTCCTCTTGGTATTACCTGAGCGCAAGCGGTGCTATGGCGACTGGCTGGGTGACGATTTCAGGAAAATCATATTATTTTTACAATAATGGGGTCTTAAAATAACATCAATCTCCCTTAGCATTCTGCTAAGGGAGCATTCTATAACAATAAGAAGCCCGAAAAACAAGGTGTTCACGTTTGACTAGTTATTCCATTTATTCCAGTTCTCGCATATTTAATTAAAAAGTAATCGGGACCAGATTCCTGTCTGCTCGTCCTTCTGACTATAGTAAAACCAGAACACTTCTATGGAATGACAAACCTCGACCATTCTCCACAAATCTCCCTTTTAATCAAACGTTTGATTGAAAATAGCCTCGGTACGATTCAATCCTAGATTCCCCCCTTCAAATGCCTAAAAGAATGTCGAGAACTACCTCAAAAATAACCTTTTTTTAAAAAAGGAACTTTTGCTGGCTACTGAAATGGAATTTTCTGTTTTAATGAACTTTTACTCGTATGGATCGAAAGTGGTGAATATACTCTTTTGAACGAAATAAACCACAGTAAGGGGTCATCTGGATGAAAGGGCAGTTTAATGGAGAAGGAGTAAATGGATTAGGTTTAAAGCGATGGCAAAGAATTCTCAGGAATTTTGGCATATCCTTTCTGGCAGCCGTTCCTGTCGGGATTATTTTTGGACTGTTGTTGAGATTGGTGATGGGAATCATTGCGTTTTTCTTTCCGCATATGGCGAGTGGATTTCACCTTTCTGGTACACTCCTCCTCGTCATACTTGGGATTGCCGCAACATTGGCGAACAGCATCATTTATACTCTTGTTTTTCAAACCTCGAGATAGAACTGGGTCCGTAAGGGATTTTATAATGGGTTGGTGAGCTTGATCCTGTATGGCATCCCTTTGTTTTTGTCCAATCCAAACAATGAATTATTCGGGCCTCAAGCACCACTGGCAATCGGTTTATTTTCCGCTTTGTTTTTTATTGGTGCGTTACTGTTGGCCTTTTCCGTTGAACGTTTCACCCATTGGATGGACGGGTCAAAAGGCAGGCAGAAACTTGCTTATGTCAGTTTTACCATCCTTTTCATACCAGCAGCCGCTATGCTGGTGAATATTTTTCTTGAGATTTTTAATGAAATACTGCCTAAAATCAACGACAACTTATCCATGTGGTTTTAATAGGAACTCGACAATCCATTGAAGAAGTGCCTGGTACCTCCCCATTGGATATGCTAGTCATCCGAATCGGTCAACTAATGACAGGAGACTTGCACTCCATAAGATTCTAAGCCTTGACGCCCTCTTAAAGGACAAATATCGATCATTTTCCGTTTATGATATACTATTCAATCGTTTAATTAATTTCTTTGTAAACATTGCTATATAGGGAATATATCCATCTGATGAGAAAAAATTTTGTCAATGAACCGTTAAGGTTTTATCAGAAAAAAGGACATTATCCTACAGAAAATGACTCCATTCTTAAGAACCTACATGATTCTACTGGTTCTCCTTTATTGCAACACTACTCAAACGTTTGATTAAAAATGCCGTCAGCCTGCTTCTATAATCACTTTTCCCATTCTATTGCTTAAAAACAATGTCAGAATTTGTATTTCATTATAAATGGTATCGAAAATCAAGAAATTACCTAAAAACTGAATTTCTATATAAAAATGCTCGAAAATGCATTTTTTTAGCTTAAAAGTTAATTTTGAGAGCTAAAAATGCATTTTCATCCCTTTTTTCGCTTCAAAAATGAATTTTGGAAGTTCGATGAAACTCTTTTTTCGCTGTATGTTAGAGCTACCTAGGAATAATCGGAAGCGCGCTACCCAAAAGGATTGGCAAGTGGAAAACTTTGAGCAATTAGCCAAACAATATGAACCGATGATTCATAAAATCATTCACTCACTAAATATTTATCATAACCAGGAGGAGCTCTATCAAACAGGTTTAATAGGACTTTGGGAAGCTAGTAATCGCTTTGATGGGGAAAAGGGGAAATTCAGTAATTATGCTTATTCGTATATCAAAGGGAAAATTTTAACGGAACTAAGCACTGCAACTAAACAAAAAGACAAAAGCTTCTATCCAAAAGAAGAGTATTGGGACACTATTGAGGATCAAGACTCCCCCCAACCACTTGAAATCGAGCTGCTGCTCTCCTATTGTCAAGGTCTAACAGAAAAAGAAACGAAATGGGTCCTCGCCTCCTGCTTGCAGTTTTTATCGATTAGAGAAATCGCTGAACAGGAGCAGGTATCTATTTCTGCAGTAAAGCAGTGGCGAAGTGGGGCCAGAAAGAAGTTGCACGGCCTTATCATTAAGTAGAGATTGGTGGAAGGGACTGCAAGTAGACGATACTTGCAGCTCTTACCTTTCTCTTGAGTAACCCGGGGATAGGCCCCTTGTCCTAGTGAAACTGTCTAATAGGAGAGCACTAATGGACAATATTCCTAAGTGCCTCGGTGAAACTGTCTAATAGGGGCGCTCTAATGGTCAATATCCCTGAGTGCCTCGGTGAAACTGTCTAATAGGGGCGCTCTAATGGACAATATCCACCAGTGCCTCGGTGAAACTGTCTAATAGGAGAGCTCTAATGGACAATATCCACCAGTGCCTCGGTGAAACTGTCTATTAGAAGAGACCTATCGGACAATATCCACGAGTATCTCGACGAAACTGTCTAATAGGAGAGCTCTAATGGTCAATATCCCTGAGTGCCTCGGTGAAACTGTCTAATAGGGGCGCTCTAATGGACAATATCCACCAGTGCCTCGGTGAAACTGTCTAATAGGAGAGCTCTAATGGACAATATCCACCAGTGCCTCGGTGAAACTGTCTATTAGAAGAGACCTATCGGACAATATCCCCGAGTATCGCGACGAAACTGTCTAATAGGAGAGCTCTAATGGACAATATCCACCAGTGACACAGCGAAACTGTCTAATATTTCGACTAGATTTACCCCTGTTTCTTCCTAACCAAACGTTTGATTAAATACGCAAAAAGCCTTGTTACATAGGCGTTTATACTCCTTAGCCCTTAAAAATATTGACGGGAATAATATGGGTAACCAATTCCATTCTAGCTTTTTCAACCACTTCCCGTCCGTACAGACAAATTTCAACCTCCTTCTCTTTATAAAAATCTAATCAAACGTTTAATTAAATATGGAAGCAGCCTGCTTTAAGACCCTTTACCGCTTTAAACTTTAGCTGAGTGGGGGTCTGACCCCTGGATTGACAAAATTAGTCAATTTCCATCGATAATGTCGTTCTTTATCGAGAACTTTTTGTTTCAAACTATCACTGATGGATATAAAATTACAATGTTAGGAAATGAATAGAGGAGGTTTTTCTGTGAGAAATAAAAAAAGGGGACTGGCTATTGTAGCTAGTAGTGTTTTGGCAATGTCTCTATTATCTTTTTCAACTAGTGCCCACACATTTGCAAGCGAACAGACTGTAAGTAAAAATTACCTTATTGCTTATGGTCAGTCATTACCTAAAGACTATCAAACTGCGATTAAAAAAGCTGGTGGAGAAGTAGTAAGAGAAATTAAAGAGATTGGTGGATTGGAAGTTCGCTCAACAAATCCTAGTTTTCTCAACCAATTGAATTCAAACTCAATTGTTGCTGTCAATGTTGAAAAGTCCTATAAAATAACCGATGGTGATCCCGCGGGGGCTGATGGTAAACCTGTAACTCTTCAAGAAGATTCCGATGGTACATATTGGAGCCTGCAGTGGGATATGCACCGTTTAACCAATGAAGGGAAATCGTATGCAGTAGAATCCGGTGGAACAAAGACAAGTAGCGGTGTGGTTCATAAGGCCGTTGTTGGAATTATCGACTCTGGTATTGATGCAAGTCATCCAGATTTAAAGGCAAACTTCATCGGAGGTAAGAACTTTGTTCCAGCAGGTGGCTATAATAATAGTGTTCCAGCAGAACAGGGTAATCCTAGTGATGTGACAGATACGAATGGTCACGGTACACATGTGGCTGGTTCAATCGCTGGTAATGGGAAAGTAAAGGGTGTCGGTCCTGACTTAGGAATTCGTGCTTACCGTATTTTTGATTCAAGTGGAAACGCTCCAACTGCCCCAATCGTAGCAGCAATCATTGAAGCTGCGAACGATGGAGTCGATGTTATTAACATGTCGATTGGCGGGTTCGATAATCTGAAGTATTACAATGAAGGCACTCGTTATAATGATGTCGCTGATGTCATCCTTTGGAAACGGGCTGTCCAGTATGCACTAAATAAAAAGGTAACCGTTGTCGCCGCTGCGGGGAATGAATCCTTAAATTATGCTGATAAAAAGTCACTCACTGACTATATGAATGCAGCATATGGGGATGAAAATCTAATCTATAAAGGTGTAGCTATTGAGACACCAGGCGGTACTCCAGGAGTTATGACCGTGTCGTCTTCCAATAAGTGGTCAAGGGATACGTTAGCATTCTATTCGAACTATGGAAATAGTTTTATCGATGTAGCGGCCCCTGGGGGAGACAATGGACCGGTCTATGATTCCACACGTGATTTAGCTAAACGTGATTTTACGTATCGGACGCTATCAACTTGGCCAACCAATTTACCGCCAAATAAAGCAACGACATTAACTCCTAACTACGCTTACTTACATGGAACTTCTATGGCTGCACCAAAAGTAGCTGGAATCGCGGGAGTAATTAAGGCTGAACATCCGGATTATACCCCATCCCAAGTGGAGGCACTTATCAAAAAGACGGCATTTGATTATGGGAAAAAGGGCCATGACCCTCTTTTTGGATCGGGCGAAGCAAATGCGTATACCGCTTTAACAGGTAAATAAAAGAATAGTTTATGCCTTGCCCAGAAGGAGTGGTAAAGAACTCCTTTAGGCAAGGCTCTTTTTTGTATGGAAAAGGGGCGGAGCGGAGCAAAAGGCACGGCCTTATTATTAAGTAGAGATTGGTGGAAGGGACTGCATGTAGACGATACTTGCAGCTCTCATCTTTCTCTTGAACCCTCCCACGAATAAAGTCGCAGGAATCTTGTGTCCTTTCAGCTGTTAAAACCCGGGGGCGAATGCCGTCAAGACAAGCGCCCCATCCTTTCGGACCTGAGAGAAAGCGGTCAAATCGAACAGGATGCCGATTTAATTGCCTTTCTCTATCGGGAGAATTATTAATCGAAAGGAATTTTCAAAAGAAATAACTTACTTGTAAAGTGGTATCTTTTTTTAAAAAAAGTATCTTTTTCCATGATCTTATTAACATCCAAACCAAATCGTTTCCACATTTTTATATTAACTCCACTAATCAGTACGGACTATTCCGAAAAGTAATTATCTTTTGCCATTAATTCAATTAAACGATGAATAAGTTCATGTCTAGTATCCGCCCCAACAAGATAGTTAATGTTATACGGTTCTGCAATCAATTCAATAATTCGAGGGAAAATCATGTTAAACATTTGTGAGTCTTCCTTGTTGACGGCAATTCCAATGATTAGTTTAATTTTAATACTATCCCAATCAATTTGAGTGACAGGCTTTAGAATCATTAAACCTGTCTTTTTTGCCTCAAACTTCATTGTGTGGGGAATTGCTACACCACTTGGAAAAGCAGTAGAAGAAACTTTTTCGCGTTCATTCAATTTCTTCAGGTAGTCCTCATCTACATAACCGTTCTGTTGAAAGACATCAGCTATAGTCTTCATAATTTGCTCTTTTGGGGAGTCATCACTAATGTTGAAGAAAAACTTCTCTCTAACTAATTCTGGCATTTTTTCTCTGAGAAAGTTTAAATACTTGTTATGTTTGATTTTTTCAACTGCACGCCTGATTAAGGCAGTATCGCGTTTAGTCATAAATTCGTGAATACACACTATTTCAGCATTAGCGGTTGCAAAACCATTTCCAAAATGTTCAGCATTTTGCGTTGTTATGACTAATTCAGGAGACGTTAGCGGATTCAAATCACTAATGTCTTCAAAAGTCCCTTCAATCTCCAAATCATCATCAAAACGTTTTTGAATATACTGTTCAATTTCAGTTTGTTGGCGAAGATATGCTGGTGTGATAATAACCGTTTTAATTTTGTTATTTTCATCTTGTTGACTATTTAAGAATGACCCAATGTGTAAAGCAATAAAAGCAATTTCATCATCATTAATTTCAACGTTCAAATCATTCGACAGCACCGAAGCTAGATATACGGCAATATCAAAAATAATCGGGTGTTTAATCCGGATATTCAATACACTCAGGTTTCTTGTGTATTTGTTTTGCATTAGACGATTGTATAAGTTTTGCACATGGATTAATAGCCGTGTTTTAAAATGATCATCGTTAAAATCAAGCAGGTAGACTTCCCCAATTTCTTGAATGGCATGTTCTAATGCTTGAGAAACTTTGTTGTTAGTATAATCATCCAATGACTTCTCATCATCTTTTATTTGGCCATAAAAAAGAATCGCCAATTCGTCTTTATCCGCCTGAGAAAACTGAGTATTATATATTTTGTTAAGTTTATCTGTTATATCGTTAACGATTTTGAAACTTGTGGTATTTCGATTATTGATTAGGAATGAACTTTGTTCTAATTGTTCGTTATCAGTTACACGGTCAATCGCAATAGCTAAATGTACGATGAAGTTTTTGAAGAAGTACGTGTTTGGATGAACACTATACTTTTCAAAACTGTTCTTACTTAATTTCATCAACTCTTGAAGCGAGACGTCCCCTAAGAGTTTTTGAACTTCTTCATCAATGGATGTTTTTGTTGGTTTTGAGAAGTCAATTAAATCGATCATCACTTTCCTACGACTCTTCTCATCCCCCGTAAGCACGTAACGATTATTCTGCTGAATGATTTGTAAGCCATTTTTAGTCACTAAACGATTGAGGTAGTTCATATCAGCACGTATAGTTGCGTCTGAGATATACAGCGTATCCGCTAAGTCGAATAGGTCTAAGCCACGGTCAGAACTCTTAATAAGTCGTCTGAGAATATAAAAACGACGATTATCAATGTGATTGGCATTTTCTAAATGTTTAACAACTTTGGCAGTATGATCACTTATCCTATATCCTACTCTGCTGGACTCAATCAGATTAGGCTGTTCGTCATTTATTGATTTAACGTAATGGCGAATTGTTCGATCCGTTACGCCTAATAAATCAGCTAATGTTTTAGCGGATATAAAGTCTTTACTTGAATGTTTTTTAAGATAATCTAGTAACATATCGGTTTTGCTCATCAAATCAGTCCTTATATAGTAAAAAAGGGAGCATACCTACACCTCCCCCTTTTTGTGTATTAAACTTCTGAACCATTCGTTGATATGACTTGTTTATACCAATAAAAACTATCTTTCCTCATTCGATCCCCAGATCCATTACCTTCATCGTCTAAATCAACATAGATAAAACCGTAACGTTTTGACATTTGTTGTGAAGAACAACTAATAATATCAATTGGTCCCCAAGCACAGTAGGCAATAACATTAGCGCCATCTTGTATGGAACGACCAACTTGTTCGATATGATCACCTAAATAGGATATACGATAATCGTCATGAACTTTGCCGTCCTCAAGTTTGTCGTACATTCCAAACCCGTTTTCTGCAATAACAATTGGTTTCTGATAACGATCCCAATAGTGAGAAAGTGTATGATATAACCCCTGTGGATCCACATTCCAGCCCCATGGGTTAGCCTCTAAATTTGGATTTACCGTAGTTGAATCCGCTTTATTCACATTCCTCGTTGAATCAACCATTTGTGAGAAATAATAGGAAATGGCAAGGTAATCCATCGTATTTTCTCTCAACAGCGTTATTTCATTCTCTGTAATATCAAGATGAATATTGTTTTCTTCGAAGTAATGTAAAGCATATCTCGGATACTCGCCACGAAATTGAACATCTGTGAAGAAATATTGCATTCGATTATGCTGCATGGCCAACACAACGTCATCTGGCTTACATGAATATGGATAGACAGTTCCGTCAGCAACCATTGTTCCGATTTCTAAGTCATATTTTAATGTTTTAGCGTACTTTCGAATTTTAGCTGAGGCTACCATTTGATTGTGAACGGCTTGATATTCTGCCTCTTCAATATGATCATATTGATCTTTACATATACCTAAAGACAAGAATGGTTCGATTTGAATCATGTTAATTTGGTTAATCACAATCCAATACTTTACTCGATCTCCAAAGCGTTCCAACAACACTTTACCATAACGTTCAAACATATCAATGACTTCTTTATTTTTCCAACCACCATACTGCAATGTGATGTTAATGGGTGTTTCATAATGCAGCATGGTTATGATTGGTTCGATTCCGAGTGACTTCATCTTATCAATCATCTTGTCGTAGTGCTTTAAAGCTGCTTCGTTTGGTTCGGTTTCGTCCCCGTTAGGGAAAACTCTTGACCAATCAATGGATGTTCTGAAAGTTTTAAAGCCCATTTCGGCTAATAATTCTAAATCGCTTTCAAAAGTATGATAGAAGTCAATACCATGGCGTTTAGGATAGTAATGGGTTGTATCGACAAGATTCTTTTTTACTTCTTCTAAAGTCATGCCTTGCATTTCCAATTTTTGAATTTCTTCATTTGACATTCCTTTGAGATATGGTTGAACATCGGATAAATTGGGCAATTTCCCATCTTCACTGTATGCACCATCGGCTTGGCTTGCGGCAATGGCACCGCCCCACAAGAAATCTTCTGGAAAAGCTGCATATTTATTCTGTCTCATAAATGTTATTCTCCTTCCTCTGCTAATTCTAAATCTTGTTGAACGGCTTGTTTATCGTAAATCTTGAAAAATGGATAATAGATAATCCACGAAATAGCAAACAATATAATGAAGAAAATTAATCCACGAATGGATTCAGTAACAATCCAGCTTTGGATCGGTCCAGGTGTGTACCAAAGTTGAAATGGTTTGTGTGGAATTGGCACCAAACCAATTTTCATGACAATCCAAGTCAAAATAGGTCCTACTAAACCAATAATCCACATTGGTACCATCAAAATTGGGTTAAAGGCAATCGGCGCACCAAACACAATTGGTTCGTTAATATTAAATATGGAAGGAATAAGAGATGCTTTTCCGATCATTCTTAATCTTTGTGATTTAGCCATAAATGCTAACATGATACAAAGCGCTAAAGTTGCGCCGCCTCCGCCGATAAGGAATATAGCGGCTGCCTCGTTCGTAAAGATATTCGTTACTGCTTTGCCCGCCTCAAAGTTTGCTTGGTTTTGGGCAATAGCTGGTAAAGCAATCGCAATTTGAACCGGATATAAAACCCAGCTTGAAATCCCAAACGTATACAAGAATGCGAAGCCAAGGAAGAACACCAATACAAATCCCCAGAACCCTTGTCCAAGATTAATTAACGGTGAAAAGATGGAATTGACTACATGATATAAGTTGATATCCAATTCAAATGTAAAAACCCAACCAACTAATAAGATCAACGTAATCGGAATTAACGTGTTAAACCAAGTAGCAACAAAGTCTGGAATGGCAGAATCTTCACCAATGATTTTCCATTTGGAGAAAAGATTCATGACAATGCCAACAAATAACCCGGCAATCAAAGCAGCAATCATGCCAGCTGTGCCGAATGAATTTAAATCAAACCTTATTTGACCTTCTGCCGTGATGGTTGGATAGACCAGTATTAAGAAAAACGCCAGCCCGGCAAGTCCTGCTTGTTTGGAAACTTCCTTATGGCCTTTATTGTTCATGACTGCTTCTGGTATTAAATAAGCTAAAAATAACGAGAATAGACCAAATGAGAACGTACTGAGTAAAGAAAAATCAGGAAAGCCCTTCCAATAATCCTTAACAATTGACAATATGGTAGCAAACGAACCGATAAAAACCATCGGCATTGCCGTCAAGATAGCGCTTTGGACGGATGCAACCCAAGGGTTTTTCGCGATCTTATTCACCCGTGGTGCAAAACGATCGGTCATCCAGGACATAAATTTATCCATCTTTTTCACCCCTTAGATTCTTTTGTAAAGTTTAATAATCTCCCGCATAATGTTCAATTCTGATTTAACTGTCATCAATGTATCTTGAGCATGGCCGAATAACGGTGAATACGGAATATCAATACCTTCAGCTTCTAGTTGCAGCGTATTTGTTTGAGCTTTATGAGCAGTAACGATTTCGTCATTTGCTTGTTTCATTAGTTCATCTGCTTGATCGAAATCTCCATTTGAGGCTTTGTCAACGGCTTGAAAAACATAATCGCGTGCGTTACCAGCATGTAGGATGACATTCATAGAAACTAATGCCAGTTGTTCTTTACTTATTTGCTCCATTATTGATCACCGCCCTGTAAATGTTCTTCGGCAACTTTAACTAAACCTTGACCGTCTAAGGACCCATACACTCTTTGTGGAATGATGCCGTATTTAACGCCTGCTTCTTCACATGCACCTTTTACATCGTCAATCATGTATTTCAAATGCGGTGCAATTAACAGTAAATCAATGCTGTTTAAATGTTCACCAATTTCGGACTCACTTTTAGCTTTAAATTCAATATCTATATTTAATTTTTTGGTAGCCTTTCGAGCAGCTGCCGCCATAAAACCAGATGAAGCTCCAGCACCACAAACCAATAAAACTTTTTTCGTCATAATGTTGACCTCCTTTTGTTTGATTACATCATACCAACTAAATGAACCTTCTACATTTATGTTTCTTTCCTATTACTAGGAAAGTTCACTAACCTAGGGAAACACAAAAAGGCATAGTCGCTATTAGGACTATGCCAAACCATCTTTGTACAAAAAATCATTTTAGCTTCGTTCTTCAACTAAAACACCATAGAGTTTAATAACCTGATTTACAGATTATATCTTCAATATTTCATATTTAACTACATAGATATAGTTTTTGTTGCAACTGTTTGTTGAAATGCCTGATCATGCTCAACAATAACCATTGTGGGATTAAATCTTTGAATAAGCTCTTCAATCTGCATGCGCGAATAAATATCAATAAAATTTAACGGCTCATCCCAAATATATAAATGAGCTTTTTCACATAAACTTTTGGCTATAAGCAGCTTTTTCTTTTGTCCACCAGAATAATGAGATATATCTTTCTCAAATTGATTTCGGTCAAAATCCAACTTACGTAGGATGGATTTAAATAACGTTTCATCAATCTCATGCTCTTCAATAAAGTCCGATAACAGTCCCTTCAAATGAGAAGTATCTTGTTGGACATAGGAAATTATGAGGCCTGAACCTAAATTCATTGAGCCTGTATACTGTATCGGATTTCCTAGAATTAGTTTTAGGATACTACTTTTTCCGCTTCCATTCTTTCCATCAAGTACAATCCGATCACCTTGTTCAACTATAAAGCTAATTGGCTTATTCACTATTTGGTCATCGTACTTAACAGACACATCAGCCAAAACAATCAATTCATTTGACTGAAATTCCAATGATTTTAATTTTAATGACTCGGTTTTTTCCACATTTTTTAGCAGTTTTGACTTTTCCTCAATAGCTTTTTGTTGCCTTGATTCAAGGTTCTTTGCTCTCTTCATCATCTTTGCCGCTTTATGTCCTACAAAACCCTTGTCCAACTTAGAACCCGAATTCGTTGTCCCATTTTTGGAAGCTTCCACTTGATTAGACCAACCTGCTGAACGCTTGGAAGACTGTTTTAATCTCCCTATGTCTTTTTGTAGACGCTGATTTGTTGCCTCTTCGTGTTCCTGCTGTCTGTCAAAATTTAACTTCCAAGAAGAATAGTTACCAGTTTGAACTTCAATATTTGCCCTATTTATAGATAAGATATGGTCAACGCATCCATCTAAAAAGATTCTGTCATGTGAAATTAAAATAAACCCTTTTTTCTTCCTTAGATAATCAGAGACCATCTTTCGTGCATCAGTGTCTAGATGATTGGTTGGCTCATCAATTAATAGAAACTGATCCTCAGTCAAAAAAAGTGCAGCAAGCAACACCTTTGTTTGTTCTCCATTTGATAATGTTTTAAATGGTCGGTACATGACCTCGGCATCAACATTTAGATAGGATATTTCACGAAGATATTCCCAATCTTCTGCTTGGGGGCAAATTTCTTCAAAGATTTCATAGGTATACTTGTTTTTATCCGAAACTGGATAAGGGAAATAATTAAATTCTACCGAAGAAATGATTTTCCCACTATACTCATAATTCCCTAATAATAAATTAAAGAATGTTGTTTTACCTCGCCCATTTCTACCGATAAATCCAAGTTTCCAATCCGTATCTATTTGAAAGTTTACACCTTCAAAAATATTTTCAAAGCTACCTGGATAAGAAAAAGTTAAGTCTTGAACTTGTATCATTGACATTATAATTCCTCCTTTGTATATCAATACTTTTTGCTTTTTATACAAAGTCGGCACATCCATCTATTCTAAATTTCTCCGTATAAGTTTGATGGATATTAACGACTTATACGGAGTATTACATGCGTAACAATAGTGTCTGAATTGCTCATTTCTCTCTCTCCTTTATTTATTAGATTAAAGTTACAGATTAAAAAATATCAACCTTAACTATGGGAGAATAAAAAATCCTCCCAATTTGTAATTGGAAGGATTAGTCTTTCACTAATAGTAAATAAGTTCTTTTTTGCCATTGGAATCATGACAAATAAAGTGTAAAACGATTTATAAAAATGGATAGACTAATCCTATATTTTGTAGTTTGAAGTTATTCATTTCAAATAAAAATATCGATTAGTTAATCATTGTCCATCCATCAGTCCTCTCAACATTGTATTTTTATATTAACAAATTTTTTTATAGAATACAATACAGCATCATCTTCACCTCAAATTACTGGTTGTTGCTCTTTTGATAATTTCCATACAATTGACCACAAGCAGCATCTATATCAATTCCAAATTGACTTCTAATGGTCACATTAATACCTGATGATTTTAATTTTTTGTAAAAATTAACAACATGGCCTTCATCAACTTCACCGAACCTTAAAGGAGAACTGACGGTTGGGTTATATCTGATTAAATTTACATGATATAAACGTCCTTCTTTATATCGACCTTTTAATAGACTTACTACTTCTTTAGCATGGTCAATAGAATCATTCACACCAGGTAACATAATATAAGCAATATATACTTTTCTTGATGTTATTCGTATATGCTCATCTAAGGTATCCATTACAGCTAATAATGGATACCTATCATTAATCGGCATCAACTTACTTCGTTGTTCATTAAAAGGAGAATGTAACGAAAACGTCAAATTGACTTGCGGATAATTCAGAGTCATTTTTTTTATACTTGGTATAATACCAATAGTTGAAATAGATAACCTACGAGGGCTTAAAGCAAACAGCGTAGGATCAGTGAGTACATCTAAGGCATCAAAAACTTGTACATTGGCTAACGCTTCTCCCATCCCCATAAAAGAAATACTATCAATTGAATGGCCTTGTAAGTAAAAATGGAGGATTTGGTCAGTTATTTCATCTGAAGTCAAATTTCTTTTTAATCCAATGTCACCTGTAGCACAAAATTTACACCCAAAATTACATCCGCACTGAGAAGATATACAAAATGATTCCCACCCAGCTTTATATTTCATATTTACCGTTTCTATTTTTTCATTTCCTGAAATTTCAAATAAGACTTTAGTGACTTGCTCAGAATGTTGTTCCTTTAAAGGAACAACATCTAAAATAGACTCTCCAAATTCCTTAACTAAAATTTCTCTTAACGATTTTGGAAGTACATTCATTTCGTTGAATTTATTTATTCTTTCTTGAAAAATGGCATTCAATATTTGTTTCAATCTAAAATTAGGGTAATTATGTTCCCTTAAGAATTCTTTTATTCTTCTATACTTATTGCTTTGTTTTAATTGCATCTTTCTCATCCTTCCATAAGACTCTCTAGTTTTATAGGAGTAAATAGAAAGGAGTTGTCTATCCCTTAAGTTAAAAATAAACACAAAAAAAGCACCGATAGAATTATCGGTGCCGAACTTTAAATAAAAAATATGCACAAATAAATAAGGACTCTAAGTCATTGCCTTGTAATTTATTTGCCATAGAGGTAAAGCTCCGATAACTGTTTTTGTATGGTTGTATAGCATAAAAAAGGACAGACTACTCCCTTTGTCAGCTAAACCATTACCAATTTTTACATTTTTACCAAACAGAATTCTAAAAACAGTTAACATTGCTTGCACCTCCCTTTGTCAAATTTATTATTGAGTAATCTAACATAAAAGTGAGTATATGTAAAGTGTAATTCGAGAACAACTAACCTGCCAATATAGTTAATGAAAAAAATTCTGCAAAAAAGAATTTTTAATCAAACTTTATTATAAATTATCAATCTTTATTTTATATAATCGAACTTTGTTTTAAATGATCAATCTTTTTAATAAAACTACAACTTTTATATTTGAAATAGCAGTTCTTAAAGGAAACGTTGATAAGATTAACCATTCAGGCACAACCATATTTCAATCAAAAGGTTCCACAGATAAATCTATTAAAAAAGTAGAGATCTTCCTAGGTAGGACAGTTTTGTAGTAGTAAATCCCTTAATGAAAAAACTAATCAAACGTTTGATTACATCCGCTGGAGTCCCTACTATCTCAGGCTTTTGTTTCCTAAACGGGCAAAAAGATTGTCAACAATTTCAGCAGATATTAATGCAAACCATCTCTCCATTCATTCCAACGAACGATTTCTCCATAAACGATCCTTTTTCAACTAATTCCCCGTTATCTCAACACTAATCAAACGTTTAATTAAATATGGCATCAGCCTGCTTCAAGACTGGGTTTTTCCAGCAAATCTCGGAAAATAAATGTCGAGAGTTGTCCTCTATATGTGATAATGATATTTTCAAAAAGGAACCTTGAAGAGTGTCTGAACCAGAGTTGTGCCTTTTCCTAGAGTAACCCCTTTTGACCAATTGTCTCCTGTTATTGTAGGAAGTAGCATTGAATAAGGTAGCCTTTTAAAACAAAAAGCTTGCTATCCCTTTCCGGATGTTGGCCAGCTAGTTTAGGAGGACTGATTATAGAAAGATGCATACTTCGACTAGATTCTTCTCTGTTTCTTCCTAATCAAACGTTTGATTAAATACGCTGAAAACCCTGATATATAGGTTTTTTATCCGTCTGGCAAGAGAATATTTTGTCTATACACCGTAAAGATTTTATCAGGAAAAGGATGGAAAAGCCCTGACGTTTTCGTTAAGCGTTATGATCATTTCCACAATGGAGACATCTGCCACGCCGGCGATAGTAATAGACGATAGTTGCAAGACCAAGTGTTATTCCCCATGGGACCCAGAAAAGCATCGGCCCGATGGTACCTCCGATTGAGCTGAGCAAGATGTCGTCGGCTGGCATAAGGTGAAATGTAACAGCAAAAAAAGAGAAGGTAAAGACGAGCCCAGCGGCTGTTACCGCAATCGCTACAATCGACGCAGGAATGACCGCTAAAAGGATGGGCACTCTTTTGCCACCGATGAATGGGAACCAACGAGGGAAAACTTCACTCCATTTCTGAATCAATCCAAGTGTGAGAATACCACCACCAATACAAACTGATCCAAATACCCATTCTGTAATATTAGCCATCGGATTTATGTTAGAAAAATCCTTCAAGAAATGTGCATCAACGCCGAGAGGAATATTTAGTGCCCAGGCAAAACGTGTAAGTGCATAAGGCAGTGGAGCAAGGGCAGCCATTATAGTAATCCTCCGACCCCAACTCAAGAGCAAAGAAGGTTTATCGTCCTCTGTCCGACCGCAATATTCACAGGCATTGCGTGTTCTTCGATAATAGACAACAGCAGTAGAAATCCAAAGAAGCGCACCTATAATACAAACGATTTGATTGAACATTTGCCAGTTGAATGCAAATTTAAACATGAAGGCATAAGCCATGGCAGCAATCAAACTAATATCTGGAATAAAGAGGAGCAAGGCAGCTGCGAATACCCAGGCATAGGTGAGAACCAGCCATCGAGGAAGCATCCTTCCCCACGATTTTTGCATGGCAATACCTATGCCAATACCTAAGAGACAAAGAATAACAAAAACGATACCGCCAACTCGAGCGGGTAAATAAGTGACTAATGCAGAAAACATTCCCAAGCTGTCATTTTTAAAAGGATATCCTTCTCCTCGAATTAACCAATAAAGATGCACAGCCCCATAGAGTAATGACCAGACAGCTGCCATGTATCCAATCCAAGAAGGCCAACGTTTTACGCCTTTTTCAGTATCCATCTTCATTAATGGCGATGTAGAATTCATTGTAATCATCCTTTTCTACTTTACTTTAAATAACTTGTACTTACATTCATTTCCACAATCTGTTGAAAATTCGCTTACCGATGAACCAATTTCTTGGTCATCTTCTATATGCAAAATCGTAGATTCATAAACTGGCTGCCCTACTTATTAAAAAAAGGCAGAATTTCACCTAATTTTACTATGCTGTCATAGTGATTTATCTAATAGGCATGGATTCTGCTTATGATGCACCTAGTTAAGTTGAGATTTAAAAGCTTAATTTATCAGTGAAATCAAAAATGATAGACGCCACAAAAAGTGCTGTTAAGAGAAAAACCATAATCAAAATAAGGATGGTACCTCGTCTGAATGTTGATTTTCGAATCCCAGAAGCTTGTGCATAATGAGCGGCAGTTAAGCCTGCCATAATACCCAAAAGGACAAACCATGGTTCGTATAAAAATAATTCCCATAATGCTAGTACACGAACATTTACTTCTACAAACTCAGGGAAATCAATTGTAATGATATCGGCCAACAGGAGCGCTTTTGTAATCATTCCACTTACTCCGTGCGCAATTAAAAAGGCAGTGCCAACAAGAGTGGGAGTCAATACAATAAGTGGATGAATCTTTCTGCCTCCAATCAACGGTACCTGTAGCGGAACGATCCTACTCCAAGGCTTAATAAGCGCAATTAAAATAAATCCACAGAACATAATTGCGAGACCGGCGATGTAACTTCCCATGTAAATCATTGTGGGATCTTTCATTTCCCCCGGCATGCCAATCATTCCGCCAGCAGCTTGATAAAACCGGACGAAAACTGCGTATATGAACGCAAGCAAACAACCAACGTAAGCAGGCCAAACAGAAGATTTTGTAAAACGTTCAAAGAAATTCAATTCATCAGTTGTTGATAATTTACAGATATTTGTTTTTTGCATATAATCTTAACCTCCATTTTTATTAAATAGTATGAAACGTTAATCGATGATCCCACAATGATTGCACTGACCACGTTTCGGTGATAAAAACTTAGAGTGGAAGCAAATACCAAATGCTTGGCATAATTAAACCCTACCTTCATACTAACCATCGAAGGTTAAATTGAAGGTAGGGTCGAGTTTAAATTTCGTTTAATTTTTTTCATGTAGGTAAATTATTGTTCCGCTAGAGGAACTTTTGATTGTCCAATCTAGGTTCATTTCTTTTAGCATAAGTGAAACGATGGATAAACCAATTCCGGCTCCTTTCTCATGAGAGCTGTTATTCATCCCAGGTCCTCTGTCTTCAATAACAACAACGTTTCTTCCTTCTTTTTCTTCGGCATAGACACCGACATACCCCCCTGATTTCGCGTGCCTAACTACGTTCTGGAACAAATTGTCTATGATCCGTGTGAGCCATTGTGGATCGACATTCCAAACCAACACTTTTTCCTGCAATCGGACATCGACTTCAAATCCTTCTTTTTCAAACACCGGATACCAACTCGCAAGAGAAGCACGGATTAACCGTATGATATCCGTCTCTTTCAGCTCAATGGCATATTTCCCTGCCGATAACAGCGTATAGGAAAGAAGGTTTTCAAGTAATTGACTTAACATATCCACTTTGCTTTCAATCAATTGAAGCGATTCTTTACCTTTTGGAGATAAGGACTCTTTCTGTAATGAATAAGCGTGTCCACGGATGGTTGTAAGAGGAGTGCGTAAATCGTGTGATATATTGGCAATCAGCTGCTTTCGAAGATCTTCTTCCTCTTGTTCACGTTTTCTGCTTTTTGCCAGCTCGTCAATCATATGATTAAACGCCTGTCCCAATTGCCCAATTTCGTCTATTTTCGAAATTGCAACTTTGTCTGGAATTCCTGTCTCACCAGCTTCAGTCATCGCGGTTTGAAGCTGAACGAGCCGTTTTCGAATTTGAGAGAAAAATAACCATGAGATAAATAGAAATAGGACGAAAACGAGAAAACCGAATAGGAGTAAAAACATGTCATCAATGGCGGACGCAGACAGCGGTTCCGTAAGTGAACGCGGCACTTGAAAAACTATAAACCCTTGGTTTGAATCGCCGCCGATATATGACACAATTGTAAACGGACCTGTACCGACACTTTTTTTCATAAATTCAACGCTGTCTTGAAGCGTCCAATGATTAGGGATATTTAATTGATTAGGCGACATAAGCTTGGTATTGCCATCCGCATCCACCCAAAACATAGTTGCCATTGAATATTGTTCTTTCAACGTTTTAAGCCTTTTGTCTATTTTGTCAGGCGTCGCACCATTCAACTTACCTGCTTCACGATGCCACATTTGTTCTAACTTCTCTGTATCAAGGTACATTATTTTTTGTTTTGCGTCTTCGCCCAGGAATTCCTTCGGAAGATAATAAATAGGCAAAACTAAAGGCCATAAGACAAGTGCTGCGGTAATGATCAGCAAATACTTCATTAATAGGGATTGTCGAATTTTCATTGTTTCACCCTGTAGCCAATGCCCCGGATTGTTTCAATTATTTGAGGTTGGCTCGGACTTTTCTCTATTTTTTCACGTAAATGGCGAATATGTACCATTAATGTTTTATCGCCTTCCATATAGGGACTCCCCCATACCGCTTCATATATTTGTTCTTTTGTGAGAATTTGGTTTGGGTGGCGCAGCAAATACGTGAAAATTTGAAATTGCTTTGCCGTTAGAATAATTTCAGCATTCGATCTTGAATCGACAATAAGGTTTTGATCTAAATGAATACTAAGATGGGCAAGTTGAATAAGCGGTGGTGATATCTTGCCGAACCGTCTTAACAGCACTTCCACCCGTGCTGCCAACTCATCTGGATGGAATGGTTTCGTTACATAATCATCAGCAAAATGAAGGCCTTGTAGTTTATCGTCAATTGAGGTTCTAGCAGAAAGCAATAAAAATGGCGTTTTTGGAAACTCCTTTTTTAGCCGCTGTCCGATTGAAAAACCGTCCAAACCTGGAAGCATAATATCAAGGATCACGAGATCAGCACTCTCCATATGACCGATTGCGCCTTCTCCCGAAGTAAGCCAGATCACGTGATAGCCCCGTTCAGTTAAATCTTCACTAACCCAAGCCCCAATTTCCTTATTGTCTTCAATGTATAAAAGATTTTTTCTCATCTCTTTTCTCCATTCGTAAAGTACAAATATTCATAATATTAGTTTATCATTATGCTGCTTGTCGTAAAATTAATATTAATAAAGATTAAACGTTTCAGCGTTTAATCCCTTAAAAGTATTGCCACTTCAAAAAAGTAAATGATCTTTATCTTGTCGAAGCGTAAAAGTGAATCAGGTATAAAGTTTCATCTAATCCATAAATTTTTTATTGTGTAAATTTTTAGTTAGTATACTACGTGGTTAATTTCCTACCCACATTATCTAATGGGGTAAAAAGGTGATATTCTCGTGGAAAACCATGAAATATTGACCATTGGAAACTTAATAGAACAGAAGAGGCGAGATAAACAAATGCCACAGGAAGAGCTGGCCTTTAACTGCCGCATAGTAAGAAAAACGATGAGTAACATTGAGACAGATAAACACTTACCAGGTTTACCCCTATTCGTAAAAATTGCCCAAGCACTTGATATGCGTGGTCATGAGCTTTTAAAAGATATTGAGTACAGGGGATTATTGGGAGACCTTTTTCGAACTGATAAACGACACTAATTAAGTATCTTAAATGAAATAAACTGAAGCATTATGAGGAAGTAAAACCATAGATATTGAAAGTTTGTTAGATGAATAGATTGAAAAATTCATTAGACAATCTTAAATAACTCACACATTTGCACGATTTGACTGGTTTCACGTGGACTTACATGAATCTATCAATTCCCCGTATTTCCGATACCACTTAAACGTTTGTTTGAAAGCAACCTCAGTATGCTCTAATTGAGGATTTGCCTTTTTAAATGCCTAAAAAGAATGTTGAAACCGGACGCAAAAGACTATTTTAGAAAGGAACCACGGATTGCATCTCTACTAGTATTTGCCCCCATACCCAGCATATTAACTTATGATGAGGCTCCCCACTGATATAAGTGTACTGAGTTGTAAAACACGGAATGATTCAAAATGAAGTTCGGATGAAATCCAACTAAATAGGGTTCAGTCCTGCTGCATAAATAGCAAAACCGAACCCTAAATTGTTGGGTTTGGAATGGAAATAAAGCACAAGACCCGCTTGCTTCCATCTACCAAAAGCCGAGGGAACTGTCCCTATGGCTTAGGGGGTAACAGAGACGGGTTTATCCTAAGGGTTTTTGATGAGGGTGTCTTACTAAAAATATCTCAATATTTCTAGAGGTGGGGCGAAAAAACACTTTTTAGGGGTCAGATTTACCAACCGAAATGAGTACCATGCGTAAATCAACAGGGTAATTTCTTATAAATACAATTCTGCCTGGAATGTGAAATGTAAAGTCTTTGATTTCGAAATAAGATTCGATTGATAATCTTAGATAAGATGCAATCTTGGATAGTTCTATTGAAGATCTCCATCTGTCGATCTCAAGTAATGATTGAATGGCTGTCTCCAGAGCACCTTCATTTTTGGTCACCCAGCATTCTGGTGATTTCCTCTTCTGATAATACTGGATTTTCATGCTCTAATGCTTTCAAAAGTTGTTTTTCTTCATCCGAATCAGTCACTTCATACATATTAGGCTCTTTGATTTGGTCTACTTCAAATAAAATGAATTTCCGATTCCCAATTTGAATAAAATCTTGACCAGAAAAAATCACTTTTTTGATTTCCTCATTATCTATTTTTATTGGCTCCATTGTCGCAACCCTCCTTACTGTATATTACCATTATTATACCAATAGGACTCTAACTTTCAACTTTGCAGAGTTGCCTCCACAGGGACGGTTCTCATGGTCTTTTAAATCACTTTTCCTTTCCCAAAAAAGCCAGTAGAACCGTCCCCATGGTCACTAGCTATTTCAACCACATTCCATCTGAACAGACAAATTTCAACCCATTTCCCCTAATGAAAAAACTAATCAAACGTTTGATTACATCCGCTGGGGTCCCTGCTATATCAGACTTTTGTTTCCTAAACGGGCAAAAAGATTGTCAACAATTTCAGCAGATAATAATGCAAACTATCTCTCTATTCATTCCAATGAACGATTTCTCCACAAACGATCATTTTTCAACTAATTCCCCATTATCTCAACACTAATCAAACGTTTAATTAAATATGGCATCAGCCTGCTTCAAGACTGGGTTTTTCCAGCAAATCTCGGAAAATAAATGTCGAGAGTTGTCCTCTATATGTGATAATGATATTTTCAAAAAGGAACCTTGAAGAGTGTCTGAACCAGAGTTGTGCCTTTTCCTAGAGTACTCCCGGAACCAATTCCTGCTCCCGGTGTGAAGTAGAAGGGGTAAAACTAATGTCCACTAATCTTTCCTTAACTGTTAATAGGTATGAATATTCTTCTTCAAGACCCTGGTATTCTATTTCTACTTCTTTTAGCCGTTCTTCAAACATCTCCACTACTTGCTTGAGCTGCTGCTTATAAGATGGTAGAATTTGCTCCTCGACTGCCTTATAAAAACTAGTTAAGATGAAATCTGCAGCACCTTCAAACATTCCCTCCACATCTCTCCTGCCCGAATCCTTAAAATCACTAACATTTTGCAGACGATAAGAAACATAGCTAATTTCGCCACGCCCTTTAAAAATCATCCTTTCCTTTGAGCGATGCTTTGACTCGATATAAAGATTAGGAGCAGACATTATATAATACGGGTAGTTATCATCAACTAAGAACGAAGTACTTCTTGAAATAGGCAACTTAAAGGAACGACCATTTTGTTTATAAAATTGGGTCAGCTTTTTCTCCAAATCATCGGTAAAGTCACCGATATTTTTCTTTAGAACTTCCTTCTTTTCCCTTACAAGTTTTCTGACACAATTACACGCCACATCTGCGGCTTCGTGCAAGACTCTACTATAATATTCTTCAAGCTGTTTCTTTTGATAACCAGGCTCAGTCGTAGCCGAGTCAACCCAGCCGCTATCATCACGATACTCAACCCAACTAGTTGAATAAGAAGGCATGCAGCTAGAAGAAAAACGATTGTAAAGATTATTGGCATCCATAACCTTCTTCTCTATCTCTCTTTTACTAATTCCCTTTAATAGCTGAACCTTTGTCTTACCATCATAAAAAGAATGAATGGTTTGAATGGCCTTTTTAACAGACTTTAGCTTAGCCATTTGCTTATCAATTGGAACCGCTACAATCTTCTCATCAAGAAGCCCTACCTGCTCCCCCACGGTGGATAGTATCCATTTTTGACTATCGGATGCTAAATCATAATTTAGCATTTTCATATACTCTTCAATATGTTGAAACACGGTATTTTTTAGATAATCCTCCACACGCCTTAGATTAGACTGTTGAAAAAGCTCTTGATAATATTCTTCCGGTTCAGGCTTATAAGCAAAGACTTTCCCTTCTACCTTTTTTTCAATTAAAGGTAACACTTCATTAAAATCCTGTTGATAGGTATCCAAAATCGACTTTTCTTTCCTAAATAAACTTGCCAACCTTTGCAAAAAAGTGATTTTTTCATGCATCTTATTTTCTGTTAGCCTGCTTAATAATGCCTTTTTAGAGCTAACTGGGAATACCAAATTCCTATCAAAACCCCAATTTGCTAATGTTTCCTTTATTTCCGTAACAGTTCCCTCTACGGTTACATTCTTTTGCTCCATTAATCGGTCCATCTTATTTAAAATAAAAATAACATGATCCTTCAAATCAGGACGATAGCTTAAAATACTATCTAATAATTTCTTGTTTTCCTCATCCTTGTAATACTGAATATCAATGACAAAAAAGATCAGTGAGCTATCCTTTAAGCATTCAGAGAAAGATTGTTCCAGATTAATCGTATCAGCAAATTGCTTCATTTCATTTGGCCCAGGGGTATCCACTATGGATAATTCGACACGATCAGCTGTTTCCGGCAGGCAAGTAAAAGGATAAGAAAGCCTGTATTTGCTTATATCAACCACTTGGCCATTTTCAAGCTTCGCGCGGTAATTTCTAGTATCCCGAAGAAACGCATTTTCTATTTTTTTCCCGCTAAGAAACGCACTCTCACCATTCGTTAGGACCTTTTCAATTTTTTGATTAAACCGGCCCTTTTTAATAGTAACTGGAACCAACGTACAGGCCGCACTTTCATTCGGTAAAAGATCTCTTCCCAACAGGGCATTAATAAAGGTTGATTTTCCTGACTTCATTGTTCCGATCACATGAATAGTAAACTCATTATTTTTCGAACGATCCAGTGCTCGAGTTAATATATCCAGTTTAAACGAGAGGATATCCTTTTCACTCTCGCTACACTCTAAATCCATTTGCAATGACTTTAATGATGAGAGTTGGTCAATGACCTTTCCTATCCTATCCATAACTGAAATCCTTTCGCTAGTAAACTACTATTTAATCTTATTTAATCTGGCTTGAGCACTTAGTAACTTATCCTCTAATTTTCTTAAATTGTTGATATACGACTCCCTCTCTAATCGTTTATCCTCATACTCTTTTTCTAGCCCATTTAGATAATCATTTATGGTATTGATAAAATCAGTGACGCTATTTGTGATAGATTTTCGGATATTTGTAGTTTCTTTTTCAGTCTGTTGTAAAAATTGTTCTTCCAATTTCTTTGCATATGTAACGGATTCCATTAGAATATTACTTTTCAACGAAGTGACATCGAGAGTATAGGTTGTTCTTTGCTCCTGCTGTGGATACTTCTCTTGATGGGTGCCAATTCCTATGATTAACCCGGCAATGCCACCAATCAATGCACCTACTGGACCTGCAACTTCCAAACCCATTAGCGCTCCTGTTGCAGCCGATTTAACCCCGCGTGAGGTTTGATCTTTAAAATCCTGGTCCGAATAGTGGGAGGAACCTCCATGAGAAGAAGAGATCCCGACTTGTTCCACATTCATATCCCCCATGTCAATCGACATAAGCCCTTCTGATTGAACCTCAATATCTAGGTTTTTCTTGATGATAGCATCCGCCCTTTGCGAAAGCAGTTTAAACCCTTGGTAGACGTTTTTGATTAACTCGTAACGAATATCATTATATTTACGGATAAGTTCGTCTTGTTTTCTTAAACAATAAGTAGAAATGGCTGTATTACAATCTCTTTCAATTTGGGAAGACAAATGAGATAAATAATTCCTGTCCTCCGATTTATAAACATTCTGATATCTTCTTAAATGCTGATCAACAGCCGCAGTAACCTCCGAGCTCATATTTACAATCAAATCCCTTAATGAGAGGTGAAGGTATTGAAGCTGGTTTTCGGTATCAGCCACGATCGACTCTGATAATAAATGTAAATCCTTGATCTCCTCTTTTGACCTCGAAATCCCCTCACGCAGATCATCAATCCCTTTATTCTGAATCTGAATCTGGGAATCAATTGTTTTCAACATAAAGCTAGTTTTTTGTTCAATATTTTCAATTGCACCTTCGATTAATTTGGAGGAAGCCTTTTTAAAAGTATCCAAGATGACTTTTTCTTCTAACTGAATAACATCAGAATCTGGTATTAATCTTTCAGCTAGTTCCTCTGGTTCCAATTGCTCTAAGTATTTTTTTCCGTTAATAATAACTTCATTTGAAAAAATAGCTTGATATTTATTCTTGCAATCTTCTAACATTTTTTCCGTAATGGTATTATTTTTTATCGCTCTTCCGTATAGAGCCATTAATGCTGAAAATGGGAGGACTTGTGGATTCACTAAC
Source organism: Neobacillus sp. (assembly GCF_031988165.1). Classification (NCBI taxonomy): domain Bacteria; kingdom Bacillati; phylum Bacillota; class Bacilli; order Caryophanales; family Bacillaceae; genus Neobacillus; species Neobacillus sp. Next base: position 1,900 of record NZ_DALZYO010000033.1, on the reverse strand, counting down.
GTATTTTCAGATTGATACATAACCATATCTTTTACATCTTGAACCACATTCTCTTTGGATCCATCTTTGGACGTCCGGGTATCTACTTTATTAACGACAAAGAAAATTTTGTCATTATCTTTTTTAATATCCTCTCTGCCAGCAAAGATTTCCTTAATAAGATTGGCATTTGTATCGGACTTGTACACCCCATAATCAAAGACAAAGATGATCGCATCCGCATTTCTTAACTGATAGTATGTAGTTTCTTTTAATGTTTCAGTATCAAAGGCACCTGTATTAGCTTCATTTGGTCCGGGAGTGTCTATTAAAATAAAATTCTCGACTAAATCTCGATAATCTTCGTTATTTAAAGCTACAATTGGATATTCAATATAATATTTTTCTATAGAACTAACACCATTTTGCTGTCGAGACTGCCGTACGTCTTCGTGGAAATTTTCTTCCAGTGTAAGACCATTTCCAACAGTTATGGTTTCCACTTTACCATTTTTAAGATACTTCAATACTTTATTAAATGGTTCATTTGAAAACTTGATTTCTGTAATGGCGGCGGTACATGCAGCAGTTTCATTTGGAAGTATATCTTTGCCTAATAATGCATTAAAAAGGGTTGATTTACCTGCCTTCATCGCAGCAATTACGGCCACAGTATAATTTTTCGATTTCAACTTCTCATGTGTTGCTTCAAGTCCCTCCAGAGCTTCTCTACTTTGAACTGTTTGCCAAAATGATTCTTGTTTCAAATTATCAATGACATCTTCTGTTAGAAGTAAAAGCTCCTTAATCTTGTCTGTATTTTTCATTTGAATCCCCCAATGATTCTGAATATAGAAAAGGTATATTTTACTATTTTTATTATAAGATTAAACAGGGAAATTGTCATAAATTCCCGATAAAATAATTTAGTAGCATTGATGAAATTCTCCCTGAATAGTACTTATTAAGATTACATATAATAACCCTATAGATAGATAGGGGGGGATTCCTATGAATAGTAAACAGTGTAACTCGTGTTTCTTTGGAAAAACTTTTGAACATAAGTATTTTGATGAGTTTGATAAACTTCAAGACAAATATCCTAGTGACTATTTGGCATTTCAAGAACTTATCAATGAATATCCAAATGCCTCTGTTAATTGCCCGGTTTGTAATAGTACAGGAAAAATCAAGGTTTAATAGGATAAAACAATTTCAATTAAAGACAAATAATCCACATGTATAAAAATGTGGATTTTTCGTTTACTATTTTTCTATAAGATCCCCGTTGCCCTCAAAATCACCATCACAAACCCAATAAAATAAACAGGAGCTAACACCTTAAATATCTTCCTACTTAACTTTTTATAGAATAACTGGGCGATGATATCGAAAAGTACTATTAAAATATAAATTAGTGCTAGTACAGCTAAGAAAAAGCCTATCCATGGATTCGAACCCGCTGCAGTAATAAAATAATCCAAAGGAAGAGTATTGGAACACTATTGAGGATCAAGCTCCCATCAGCCGCTTGAAATCGAGCTGCTGCTCTCCTATTGTCAAGGTCTAACGGAAAAAGAAACGAAATGGGTCCTCGCCTCCTGCTTGCAGTTTTTATCGATCAGGGAAATCGCTGAACAGGAGCAGGTATCTATTTCTGCAGTAAAGCAGTGGCGAAATGGCGCCAGAAAGAAATTGAACGGCCTTATTATTAAGTAGAGATTGGTGGAAGGGACTGCAAGTAGACGATACTTGCAGCTCTTATCTTTCTCTTGAGTAACCCGGGGATAGGCCCCTTGTCCCAGTGAAACTGTCTAATAGGAGAGCTCTAAAGGACAATATTCCTAAGTGCCTCGGTGATACTGTCTATTAGAAGAGTTCTAAAGGACAATTTCCCCCAGTGACACGGTGATACTGTCTA
>NZ_DALZYO010000032.1:0-66095 GCF_031988165.1 Neobacillus sp. | reverse complement strand
GGCTCCCGGACCTCCCCGCGGAAAGCGAGTGCCCAGAGCGGAAATCAACAGGCCTGTTAGCAGGGCCAATCCATCATTAAAAAACTAAATAACTAATATTGGACACCATGATTTAATCAATCTGAATCTGATCATTCGGAAGGGCTTTTTTCCTTATCCTCATTCATTTCTTTCTTTTGAAGTGGATCCTGTCCATCTATTCCTTCTTTGGCCCGCTTTTCTTTTAAATCAAAATAGGCTTTAAAAACTTCATCAGCTATTTCTAAATTAGTATGTGTTTTATCAGTAGTTGACCATGGGACGACAACTGATATAGCAATTTCAGGATTGTCGTAAGGTGCATAACCGGCAAAAGTTACATTCCATAACATGGGGTGACCTGGTAAGGGGCCATCATATAGAGCTTGGGCTGTTCCTGTTTTCCCAGCAATCTTATATTGTTTGTTTTTGATCGTACCGTATCCGGTGCCTTTTGGATCATTGACAACCAATTTCAATCCTTCTTGAACACGTTTAATCCATGCATCTTTCATATCAATTTTGTTCAAAATTTTAGGATTTATTTCTTGAATAATCGGACCCAATTCATCTGTATTACTATTTGACTCACGAATTTCTTTTGCTAAGTGCGGTTGAATCCTAAAACCACCATTTGCAATCGTAGAAATATACTGAACAAGCTGCAGTGGTGTATAGGTGTCATATTGTCCTATGGCATAGTCCAAAACTTTACCGGCGTCAGGCGGAATTTGACCAACACCGTATCCCGTTTGTTCACCAGGTAGATCAATGCCTGTCCTAATCCCTAATCCAAATTGAGCAAAATTATTTCTTAATTTGTTTATCGCGGCAATTTTGTCTATGCTTAACGGACCATCGGGAATATACGTTTGTTGTCCGCCAATTTTCATAGCCGTTAAGAACATATAGACGTTCGATGATCTTTTTAAAGCGTATAAATCATCAATTTGGCCAAAACCAGTCGTGTCCCAGGATTTTTTAACATTTGTTCCCTTAAACTTCAATGGTCGGTCATTTTGACTCTCCCCTGGAGATATCGCACCTGTTTGGTATCCCGTTAAAACGGTTGCTCCCTTAACGACAGAACCCATTGAATAGGAAGTGGTCATGTTTCCTAATGCAAAATCATTCACTTCGGTTTTGTTTGTCTCATTATCCTTAACATATTGTTTACCAGCCATAGTAAGCATATCTCCAGTTTTAGGATTCATAACAGATACTAATGCTCGATCCATATATGGCTGACCAACTTTGGCTTTACTAAGTTTATCTTGAATAATCTCATCAATCTTTTGTTGAAGTTCAATATCGAGTGATAAAACTAAGTCTTTTCCACTCTTTCCTTCTATAAATATATTAGATTTGGAAACGTTGCCTGATTTGTCGGTAATATTCTTTACGACTTCCTTTTGACCTTGGAGGACATCTTCATACTGCCACTCAAGATAGCTTTTTCCTACACGATCGTTACGACTATAACCCTTAGCTAGTAAGTAATCAAGGCTATCATTTGGTAAGCCTTCTTTTGAACTAGTGACTTTTCCTAAAACCGAACTTAATGTTCCATTCCCTTCATTATCTTTAAATACTTGGAACCTATCCCAATCTGTTGTGGTGTCCACCCCTGGTAAGAACTCAAGGCTTTCGCTAACAACTGCAAATTCTTCCTTCGTTACATTTTTATTTTTAATGATTTGCGGTGATAGCGTTGTCCCTCTATACATCTCACTAAAAATTGCTAATACCTCTAGTTCCTGCTTGGTAAAAGAATTTAACTCATTGTCAGTAATTCTTTCTCTTGTTAAGTTATATATTTCTTTATCATATTCTTTTTTATCCAACTCTTTTTTCTTTAGTCTGTCTTCATCCTCTTTGGTTATCTTAGCCTTAGCTTCCTTTGGATGTTTTATTATCCAAAAATCTTGACGATCACGTTTTGTAATGGATTTAAAATCTTCCTCTGTGTCTTTATTAATTAGTTTAGCTAGTTTTTTTGCAGTGGCTAACATTTCTTCTTGTTTAACTGATTTAGTCCGTGTGTAAGTAATAGCAATTAAAGGTTTGTTTCCAACAACTAACTTTCCATTCGTGTCATAAATTTTTCCTCGTGGCACAGACGAATTTACTGATATAACCTCATTTTGTTCTATCTCACGCTGATAATCTTCTCCAAAGACAATCTGTATTGTTCCAAGTCTCAGAATTAACGTTGCAAATAGAACAAAGACTACAAAAAATAGTATGTTTATTCTAATTGATATATTAATATTTTTTTTCTTCTTATTTTCCTTCAATTTGTATATCCTCCTACTTTTTCTCCCCCTTCCATATTAAAGGAAAAAGCATTCTTGTTCTATAGGCGATTTTAAAAATACTTGGGCTCTTTTTGATAAACAAGCAAATTATTGTAGTTTTTGTATCACTGATTAGTTGATAAAGAAAAACACCTGCCTCAAAATGAGACAGGTGTTTCAAATTATTATTGGCCGGTTTGCTGGGTGTTTTGATTGCTGTCAGTATTTTGTGTTTGCTGGTCAGAAGCTGCCGTGCCTTCATTACCCGAACGTGTTTTCTTCAAGTCAAAGTATGCATCTAACACCCTTTTTCCGATGATGTTATTAACGCTTGGACCGCTATTGCCCTGGTATGCCCATGGCACAACAACAGCCATTGCAACTTCAGGATTATCAGATGGTGCAAAGCTTACTAGACTTAAATTCATGACAGGTGTTCCCCACTGACTCCGATTGGAACCATAATAAAACGCCTGTGCTGTTCCTGTTTTTCCAGCTGGATGATAGGGTGCACTCTTAAAAGTACCCACAGCAGTACCGTCACCAACCTGCATCACCATTCGAAATCCTTCTTGAACACGCTTGATCCATTCATCCTTCATATCGACACGATTTAGTACGGTTGGTTCAATCTCTTTAACAATTGGGCCTAATTCATTATTTTCCGTAACTGGTTCGCGAATTTCCTTCACAATATGCGGTTGAATCCGGTATCCGCCATTTGCTATAGTCGAAACGTATTGGGCAAGCTGCATGGGAGTATACATATCATACTGGCCTATGGCAAGGTCCATCAGTAAACCAGGTTTTGTCTCAGTCCCTGTAACCCCAGGTGTTTCATTGGGAAGGTCAATCCCCGTTCTCGTACCAAGACCAAACTCACTGAACGTCTTGCGCATCGTATCAAAGGCAGTAATATCGATTGGCAGTGGTTGATTGGGTACATAATGTCCATGTGCCATTGCAATAACAGTTTTCCACATATAAACGTTGGACGATACCTGAAGAGCCCTTAAGTCATTAATTCTTCCAAAGGTTTTCCAAGATTTCTTTACTTTTGTGTTTGCTATCTTTATTGGTTCATCCACTTGGGTATCCCCAGGACTAATCGCCCCCGTTTTATAACCGGTTAGAATGGTCGCACCTTTAACAGCAGAACCAACGTTATAGGAGGAGGTGAAATTCCCAAGAGCATAGTCATCCATAACCGTTTTTCCCTTGTCATCCTTATGGATTTGCTTGCCGGACATCGATAGAATTTCACCTGTGTGAGGATCCATTACGACAACAAAGGCCCGGTCTAATAGGCCGGTATTTGGTTTTTTCTTGGCATTCCACATTTCTTCTTCAATAATTTTATCTACCTGTGTCTGAAGATCCATGTCAATGGATAAAACAAGATCACTTCCCCGTTTCCCTTCAGAAACCACTTCTGTAGATAATATTTTCCCAGACTTATCGGTAACATTTTTTACCTTTGCCTTTTGACCATGAAGGACATTTTCGTATTGCAATTCCAGATAACTTTTTCCTACTCGATCATTTCGACTGTAATCTTGGGCAAGATACTTTTCGACCTCATCCTTTGGCAAACCTGATTCTGAGGACGAAACATCACCGAGAATAGATTTTAACGTATCTCCAAAAATATAGTTTCGAACCCAATCTGTTGTTGTATCAACACCCTGAAGATTCTCTAAATTTTCACTGACGGCAGCGAATTCTTCCGGGGTTACATCTTTATTTTTGACAATTTGCGGTGTTAAGGCGTACCCACTATTAAATTGCTTTAAAATGGCAATCGTTTTGAGTTCATAATTATTAAAACTAGCGATTTCAGATTCGGGAATTCTTTTAAGCTGCAAATTATAAATTTGCTTATATTCATATTTTTTTTCGTCGTATAACGTCCATTCTTTTTTGGTGATTAATTTTTTTGCTTTGTCAGGATTATTTAAAATCCAGTAATCTTGTTTATCGCGTTCACGGACTTTTGTCGTATCAATACTAATGATATTTGCCAGTTTTTTAGCTGTATCGAGCATTTCCTTTTGATTGGCATTCTGGTATTTAGTATAAGTGATCGCATTCATTGGGGTATTGTCGACAATAGTTTTTCCATTTCGATCAAACATTTTCCCCCTTGGTACTGGATTACTAACGGTTATATCTTCAGTCCGCTGAAGTTCACGTTTAAAATCATCGCCAAAAACAATTTGAATTTCACCGAGACGAAATATCAAAATAGAGAATAGGATGAACACAACAAAGAATACCATGTTCAAGCGAAAGGAAACATGTGACTTCTTCTTTTTCTTTTTCTTATTCAATGTTTAAATACACTTCCTTTTTACAACGCTTAACGATACTTTCTCTATTTTATTAGATAATGCTCCATTTTTCTATGAATAACCCTTACCAATTTTTAAAAGAATAGCCAAAGCACCCGAGGGCACTAAGAAAAAATGCGATGAGTATAAAAACTCATCGCATTACGCCACAGGTAATTGTACCTTCTTAATGAAAAAATAAATCATTGAATGACCTGCACCCAAAAACAATAGTAAAATGGGAATGCTTCTGTCTTCATTAAACCAAGTTACTGCGGCTAAAAAGGCCAGGATCGAAACAATCCGCCCTAAATTTAAGAATATTTCACGGACAACAATGTACTCGATTCTCATTTCTGCCGCCTTCCACCCTATTCCAATCACATCGTATGTAGTTGAATTATACGGAACGAGCAGGAGTGGATAAGCAATTGCAATCATACCGGCATAAATTAACAGCTTAGCAAAATTCATATCCCAGACAATCAGCAGGACGGCTGCATAGAGGATAATCCCGCCAATAAGAATCGCTTTTTTTCGATGATTTTTCTTAATAAACCTCGAGGCTAAATAGTAGGCAACAAATGATATTCCCGAATTAATCAGACCAAAAGTCCCTAACGACAGTTCACTCCCCGTTGAAATATAAACAAAGACAGAGATAACAAATAAAAACGTCCCTTCCCTTAAGCCCTGGAAAAAATGAGCATTTGTAATGAGACGCCAATTTTCATTTAGTTTTCTTTCTTCTAAAATCCTTTTAAAACAATAACTTCCCGCCGCAGGTCGTGGTTTCAATGAAAAACTCATAAACACCGCAAGAGCAAATAAAGCTAATGACAAGCCAAAAACAATGGTATAACCGGTGAACTTTTCAAATCTTGTAATGATGAATCCTGCAGAAAGCGGGCCAATCATTCCTCCAGCAGACGATAACGCCCCTAAAAATCCATTAAAAAAATCCCTCGTCTCCGGTTCAGTGATTTCAAAGGTTAAAACATTAAAGGCAAGCCAATAAAAACCGTAGCCAATGCCAAGAAGGCTTCCTAAAACAAGTAAATACGTGGCTGCTTTTGATCCTGTTACTAAAACTGCGAGGTAAAAAAGCGCCAAAAAGATAACACCAATTCTAAGGACAATCACCCTGTCAATTTTTTTGGCCCATCGGCCCGCTAAAATAAATGTTAGAGGCTGCAATACGACGATTGAGAGATTATAAAGGGCCAAATCCGAATACTTTCCCGTTTGTTTCCAAAGATAAATATTCACAAAAGTGTTGGATAGAGCGATGCTTAATGAATATAACCCACCAATAATTAGCAGTAGTGACAAATCTTTTGTTAGTTCTACATCACCTAAAATCTTAAATTTTTTTGCCATAAAAACTCCCCTTTATCTAAAGGGTAGTCTTTAACAAGTCAGTAGTTCTTATTCAAACTTCCAGGAAATAGACAAAAAAAGGCAGCTTTCAGCTGCCTTTTTTCACAATAATCAAATTCAATTATTTTGCTGCGTTATAACGCTTAGCTACTTCGTCCCAGTTAACGACATTCCAGAATGCACCGATATAGTCTGGACGCTTGTTTTGATATTTTAGGTAGTAAGCATGCTCCCAAACATCAAGACCAAGAAGAGGCGTTTTACCTTCCATTAATGGAGAATCTTGGTTAGGAGTGCTAGAAACCTCTAATTCACCATTATTCACAGATAACCATGCCCAGCCGGAGCCGAAGCGAGTCGTTGCTGCTTTTGCAAACTCTTCTTTAAAGTTTTCAAGGCTGCCAAATTTATTGTTGATAGCATCTGCTAACTCACCAGCAGGGGCACCGCCGCCATTTGGAGAAAGAATTTGCCAGAATAAAGAATGGTTAGCATGGCCGCCGCCATTGTTACGTACGGCAGTACGGGCAGCTTCCGGAACAGCATCTAAGTTTGAAATAACTTCTTCAACAGATTTCGATAATAGTTCTTCATTACCTGCTAAAGCATTGTTTAAATTAGTCACATAAGTGTTGTGGTGTCTAGTGTGGTGAATATTCATTGTTTCTTTATCAATGTGTGGCTCAAGTGCATTTTCTGCATAAGGTAATTGTGGTAATTCAAATGCCATGGTAATTCCTCCTATGTAAATCGTATTTTTTAGCTTTAGCGTCACCTAAAAATCAAAATGATTTTTAAGAATATTTCTAAAGCTTTATTCTAAAGATACCAAAATTGGTTAAGCGATTCAAATAAAATGCTTAGATTCCCAACACCAATACATTACCCATTGGAATCATTTTTATTCGCAAATTTTATATAAAAACGAAAACCAAAACATCAGCTATCATTTTTCGAAAAATTGTCATGATTCACCAGAACAGCATTCTGTCAACGATTTTTGTCATATCCCCCTATACTTATTTCCAGTTCATGTAAATCCCTTATTGACATGTTGTTAATAATTCATTTTAATCAAACTGAAAGGGATAAAGGGTGATAAACATGCAAGATACCAATTTTTCTATATATAGTTTAATGGTTCAATTTTTCCAAAAAAGAGAACCCATCCAAAAAGTCAAATCAGGCTCCGTTCTATTTCAGGAAAAGGAATCTGCCCAATATGTGTACTTATTGCTTAAAGGAAGTATTGCGCTTGGAAGAGTCCATTTGCGAGGAAAAGAATTTATTTTAAAAATCTTAAACGATAGAGAACTCATTGTCGATTATCAGCTTTTTAAGGCAAATCCCCGCTATCAGTTTTATGCCAAAACAATAACCGACTGCGAACTCCTAATCATAAAAAGAGAGCAATTTGAAGAATTTGTTTTAGCGGACCCCGAGGCAATGAATGCTCTTGTTTCTTGGCTAAGTACTGGATATTTAAAGGCTCAGATGAAATGCCAGGACTTAATTATGAACGGGAAGAAAGGTGGCTTATACTCCATCCTCATCCGCCTTTGCAACACTTATGGGGTAAAAACAGAGGATGGCATCCTGATTAACCTGCCGTTAACACATCAAGAGTTAGCCAATCTAACATACGGAACCAGGGAAGTCATTCAACGCTCCTTAAAAGATCTTCGTGAGAAGGATATTATTTCTTACGAAAACCAATTGTTCACCGTGAAAAACTTAAGCTATTTAAGAGAAGAAGTTGATTGCCAAAATTGTTCCTTTGAAATTTGCGGGATTAATTAGGAAAAGCCACCCCACAGGTGGCTTTTATTATAAAACAACTATAAAAAAGTAGGCAATCATAATTACTTGAATGATCGCTTTTGTCAAAACACTGCTTATAAAGCCAATAACAGAGCCAAAACCTATCTTTAAGCTGTCGCTAAAATTTCTTTTGTTAAAGATTACTTCAGCAGCAATCGCTCCGATAAACGGGCCAATGAGGATTCCGAGAACAGGGATAACAAATGGTCCAAGGATAATACCAATCGTACTTCCCCAAATTCCTGCTTTAGAACCGCCATATTTTTTTATTCCAATCATATTGGCAATATAATCTGCGACAAACAAAAGCACAATGAACAAACCCTGAATAACCCAAAACAGCCAATGGAATGACTCGAAACTAAAGAAGACGCCATATAATAAAAACCCAGCTAACAAAAATAATACACTGGGGATGATGGGGTACACCAGTCCGACGAAAGCAACAATAAAAAGAACACTTATGACAATCCAATAAACAATCTCCATATCTTCCATCCTTCTTTAATTTTTCTTGTTAATTTAGCCAACTTTTCTTTTCGTACACTATCAACTAGATACGGATAACAATAAATTTAGTTTCACAAATAATTGGACATTCTTGTGTATACCGTTCACAAAAGCTACAATAGAATGGTGAATCTGTGTAAAGGTGGTCCAGTATGAATATTTTTAAACAATTAATTAAAAGTATCTATTCTCCAAAGGATATTGCCCTATTTCGTTTTCAAGGAATCGGAAAAACCATTTTATTTGTCTTCTTCTTGACATTAATTTCTATTCTGCCATCAATTATTTTTTTTAGTACCGCCCTTTCTACTGGAATAAATTCCGCTAGAACCATTATAAGTGATGAATTACCTGCTTTTTCAATAAAGAACGGTCAACTTACTGCCGATACAAAGGTTCCCGTTACGAGTAATCAAGATGACTTAACGATTATTCTCGATCCAACAGGGGCAGTTTCAAACACTGATGTTGAGAATGAAGGAAATGCCTTTGCTTTATTAAAGGATGAATTTGTCCTTGCTTCAGGGGGCAGGAGTAATACATATCCTTATTCCATGCTACAGGGGTTAAATTTCTCTAAAGAAGATTTGCTGAAATTTATTGATATAATGGGTGAAAATCAGGGGATTATCATCCCAATTATCTCCGTGTTACTCTTTTTATTTTCTAGTGCAGCCAGTTTTATCGAAGTTTCCGTTCTAGCATTAATTGGATTAGCATTAAAAAACCTGTTAGGCAGAAAGTTAACATATCGGCAATTATGGAGAATGGCCGCCTACAGCGAAACCTTGCCTACTCTATTTTTCACCATTATGGCTGCCATTAAAACAACGGTACCTAACAGTTTTATGATTAATTGGTTAGTCGTGATTATCGTCTTATACTTAGCTATTAACGAAATACCGAAACCAAAACAGAAGATTAATTAAAAAGCGTCCATTGGATGCTTTTTTTTTATCCTGAGGTTCTTTTTGAAAGTGGACAAGCATAGGAATGTACAAATATTCCATTTTGGAGGCTTGTCCGATGAAAAAAATTTTGGGTTTCCTATTCGCTGTTCTTGTCATATATGTTATTTATTTCGATTTAACAATTGGCACGCTTCCAACTGCATCAATTCAGCAGCAAGTGGATGCCAACGTTAAAACAACAGGAAAACCAAAAATCGATATTCCCTCCTTTGACGCAAAAGTAAAGCCTGGTGAAACAGTGATCTCAATTGTTGAGCATAAGATAAATAAACCACTGCCGATTTCAATTGCCGATCTGATAGTCGACTTTCGTAAACTAAATCCTGGTCAAACACCTGAAAAAATTCAAACTGGGTCTACCTATCATTTTCCTGATTACTCACACTAAAGCGGATAGACGCTAATTCTTGTCAAAAACAGTAGTAGACTGATAAAATAGAGTCGAATTGTTTTTTATCCCCTATTCGAATTCCAATTAAAGGAGCGAATGAAAGTTGAATGAAATTATCCATCGCACAAAGACCCGACCAATAAAAGTTGGTAATTTAACGATTGGCGGGAGCAATGAATTAATTATACAAAGTATGACAACAACCAAAACCCATGATGTTGAGGCAACTGTTGCTGAGATAAAACGCCTAGAGGATGCAGGCTGTCAAATTGTTCGAGTTGCCTGCCCGGATGAACGTGCAGCAAATGCCATCCCAGAAATCAAAAAAAGAATTAATATTCCCCTTGTTGTTGATATTCACTTTGATTATAAATTAGCCCTCAAAGCGATTGAAGGCGGGGCTGATAAAATCAGGATTAACCCTGGGAACATTGGGAAACGGGAAAAGGTTGAAGCAGTCGTAAAAGCCGCAAAAAAACGCGGTATTCCAATCCGAATTGGGGTAAATGCTGGTTCTCTTGAAAAGAAGATACTAGACAAATACGGTTATCCAACTGCAGATGGTATGGTTGAGAGTGCGCTCCACCATATTAAAATTCTTGAGGATTTAGATTTTCATGATATTATCGTCTCTATGAAGGCATCTGACGTAAATCTGGCAATTGAAGCTTACGATAAGGCAGCACGAGCTTTCGATTATCCGTTGCATTTAGGAATAACTGAATCAGGAACACTTTTTTCCGGTTCTGTAAAAAGCGCTGCAGGACTTGGTGCCATCATCAATAAAGGAATTGGAAACACACTTCGGATCTCCTTAAGTGCCGACCCTGTTCAAGAGGTAAAAGTAGCACGAGAGCTCTTAAAGGTATTTGGTCTTTCATCTAATGCTGCAACACTTATTTCTTGTCCAACCTGCGGACGTATCGAGATTGACCTGATTAGTATTGCAAATGAAGTCGAGGAATATATTCAAAATATTAAGGCACCCATAAAGGTTTCAGTCCTTGGCTGCGCCGTTAATGGACCGGGTGAAGCTCGAGAAGCTGACATCGGTATTGCTGGTGCACGCGGGGAAGGACTATTATTCCGGAAGGGCGAAATTGTCCGAAAGGTCCCGGAAGCGCAAATGGTTGAAGAATTGAAAAAGGAAATCGATCAAGTCGCAGAAGAATACTTCCGGAAAAAAGCCGAGGAAGAAAAAATAACAAAATAAACATTAAGAAACCCGGTGATTTTACCGGGTTTCTTTTTGCTCCTATGCAGTATCGTGTTAAAAAAAGGGAAGAATAAAGATACCGACAATTATCGACATCGCCCCAATTCCGATTGCCCATGCACCAAGTCCTGTAGCACCTCTGCTTCTTGCAATGAACCCTAACACAATACCTGCAGCACCAAAAAGAATAGGCATTACAAACAGTGATAAAATCGAAAGCGCTAAAGCAAGTGTACCCATTCCGGTTCCACCTGCAGTCGTTTCCCTTTCGTCATCCCGTTCTCTTCCTCGTACGACTGGAACAGGCGCCGCAATTTCTGCGGCTGTTTCTTCCTGATAAGCTGATTTAATTGGTACCGTAGCACCTATTTCTGGAGACATTTCTTCTTTATAGGCTGAAGATTTCATTGGAACAGACGCACCAATTATCGAGTCAGCATTTTCCCTATTTGTTGTGGATTCAGTCGTTACTGGTTGATCATTTTCCGCTGCTGCATCCCTAAACTCTGAAGGGAAATTTGGGATATCTTCACCGATATTAGCATTTTGGAGAGCTTCTTGTACTTTCTTGTCTCTTTCATCTGCCATCCGAATCCCTCGCTTTCAGTAATAGGAGCATTTATTATTGTTTGCCCTTATCGCAATTTTAATATGTTAATGTTTGTCACATCTAGTTAATCATTTCTTCTCCAGATGAGATTTTCCACTAAATAGATACTTTATTGAAACCTCGACTTTGGTAAAATAAAAGTAGATAATCTACAGCAATTTGAAGGTGAGCATAACTAATGAAAAAAAGATTTGGAATGGACATCGATGGGACAATCACATGCCCTAAATCAATAATACCTTATATTAATAAAGCTTTTTGCATGAACATTGCTTATGAGGAGGTTGATCAATACGAATTAACCCCCTTCGTTAATGTTCCTGAAGAGGTATTTGCAAAATGGTTTAGCGAAAATGAACCGATTATTTACCAGGGCTCCCCGCCCGCACATGGCGTAATAAAAGTACTTAATAACTGGAAAAAGGACCATGAATTGTATTTTATTAGTGCGCGATCATCCTATTTATTAGAAGTGACTGAAAAATGGTTCCTTGATCATCGATTAACTTTTGATCACATCGAACTAATCGGTTCCCATGATAAAGTTGAAACAGCCAAAAAGCATGAAGTGGATATCTTTTTTGAAGATAAACATGATAATGCCGTAATGATTCATGAAGAATGCCAAATTCCTGTTATATTATTTGATACACCTTATAATCAGCAACCAATTCCAAAAGGTGTCATCCGCGTCAATGATTGGAAAGAGGCAAATATTTGGGTAGAAAACTGGCTAAAGAACGAAAAATATCGCCAACAACTGGTTTTGGAACATAATAAGAAAAGCGCAAGCGCCCGTTAAGCGGCGTATGGACTGGAACACTTTGACTTATCGTAGGGAAAAGGGCGAAGTACACTAGCCGCTGGGCGCTGGAGCTGGACAATTCTCAAAGTCGAAAATCTTATACTTTCATATTTTTTAACAAAAAAACTCGCCGTTTTTGAAATTGGCGAGTTTTCTTTTACAAGCATTCTGGACAACGTCCATAAATCTCGAATTTATGTCCGGAAATATCATATCCTTTTAAGTTTTCGCTTAATCCATTCATAGGGCATGTATCAATTTCTTTCGTTTTGCCACAGTCAAGACAGATAAAATGATGGTGATGTTGGTGTCTAGAACAAGTAAAGCGGAAGTGCTTTTCTCCTGATAACTCGGTCATTTCTAAAATCCCCATATTCACAAATAACGTCAAGTTTCGATAAATAGTATCAAAGCTCAAGCCCGGATATTCATCCTTTAACTGATCAAGGACTTCCTTTGCCGTTAAATATTTATCACTATCAGCAAATAGTTGAAGCATATCTTCACGTTTTCCTGTCTGTTTAAATCCATGTTCTTTTAAATATTGAATAGCCTCCTGTACGTTCACTTGGCTGCCCTCCCTATATCTACGTGTTTATTAATCATTATTTTTTTATAAAAGATTACCAACACTAATATTAGCACCGCTAGCATGACAATGGTTCCACCAGGAGCTAGGTCTAGATAATAGGCTGTGAAAAGCCCTCCAAGCACGGAAATTTCCCCAAAAAGGATGGATAAGAATATCGTCTGTTTAAAACCTTTAGCAATGCGAATACTTGCTGCAACTGGTAACGTCATTAACGAGGAAACCAAAAGGATCCCGACAATTCTCATCGAAGCCGCAATCACAAGCGCAACCATGATAATAAATATGAAATGAATGCTTTTCGCTGCAATTCCTGAGGCCTTCGCATGCTCTTCATCAAATGAAAGTAAAAATAGCTCTTTATACAATGAAATAATCACGATAATGACTACGATACTAATGATAAAAATAACCCATAAATCGGCCCGGCTGACGGCGGATACACTTCCAAATAAATAACTGAATAAATCAGTATTAAATCCATTTGCCAGCGAAATAAAAATAACCCCGAGCCCAATGCCACTTGAAAGGATAATTGGAATCGCCAATTCTTGATAGTGTTTATAGACACCTCTTAGTTTTTCAATGAACAATGATCCGCCCACTGAAAAAGCCATCCCTAAGTAAAGAGGATTTAGACCTGCCATCATCGGAAAATTTCTTTCGATGAGTAGGCTTGCAGCAATACCTGCCAGTGTCACATGACTAAGGGCATCAGCAATCAAGGATAATCTTCGAACGACGATAAATACCCCAAGGAGCGGGGCAAGGATTCCGATCAGTATCCCTGTTAGGAAAGCATTTTGTAAAAATTCATAATGAAAAAGTCCTTGAATCATTTTTAAACGCCTCCGTGCTCATGGTGATGGGCAAGCAAATGAACATCATGACCATAAAACTCAGAAACACCTTCAGTTCTAAGCTGTTCAAATTCCTTTGTTTCACCGTGAAAATGCAAATGCTTATTTAAACAGGCAACATGTGAGACCCTATCCGATATCGTACCAATATCATGGGTAACCAATAGGAGGGCGATATTTCTGCTCTTATTTAATTCACCAAGCATTTGATAGAAAGAATTGACATTCTCGGCATCGACCCCAACAGTTGGTTCATCAAGGATAAGCAGCCGTGGTTCACTCACAAGGGCGCGGGCAATAAAAATCCTTTGCTGCTGTCCACCTGAGAGTTCGCCAATATTTCTGTTACTATACCCTTTCATTCCGACAGCATCTAGAGCCTCGTTTACTTTTATTGCATGTTCTTTTTTAAAAAATGTAAACAGACCTAATTTTTTTGTTAAACCACTTGCGACGACTTCAAAAACAGTAGCTGGAAAACCTGTATTAAAGGAATTAGCCTTTTGCGATACATATCCAACTTGCTGCCAATCCTTAAACTTAGTTATTTCCTGACCAAATAAAAGAATCTGACCTTTTTGCAGCTTTAGCAAGCCTAATATTAACTTTAAAAGTGTTGATTTCCCTGACCCATTTGGGCCGACAATCGCCAAAAAAGAACCATAAGGAATAGTCATATTGATATTCTCAAGGACAGTATCTTTTTCATAGCGATAGGTTAGCTGTTTTATTTCAATAATTGATTGCATAGTCTTTATTCTCACCTTTAATTTTAAGAATCATTCCGATTTAACTTTAAGTAGTATACAATAGGCCCAACTAATTTGTAAAGGATACAGCCTGGTTGCTCTAACAATAATCGATTGTCACACTCCTGTATCTTCTTCATACATTAACATGGAGGAGTGGTGAGAGTGAAAATTTTTGAAAACATCATTAATCATAAGATTAACACGATTACAGCTGAAGAATTATTAAAGTACGCCCATCAATTTAATATTGCCGTTAGCAGGCATCAGGCTAGAAAAATCGCCGAATACTTAAAAGGGAAAAATGTGAATATATTTGATGATGCAGAGCGTGCACAATTAGTAAAACAAATAGCCAAATCAGCCGGACCCGAGACGGCACGTGAAGTTAATAAATTATTTCTACAGTTTACAAAACAGTAAAAGCTGTGCACTAGGCACAGCTTTTTGTTCCGATAATTATGCTTGGATAATTTTATCAAGTAAATCCGCGTCAAACTCTCTACTCTGAAGCATGGCTATTTCGAATTGATAGGGTGCTTTTTTATTATTTTTATCTTCACCTACATAGGGGGTTTCTAAAATTTTGGGCACATCAGCTAACTGTGGATGATGAACAATGTATTGGAGTGCCTGAAAACCGATATGACCAAACCCGATATTTTCATGTCTGTCCTTCCGCATACCCACTGCATTTTTGCTGTCATTAATATGGAGCACCTTTAATTTGTCGAGACCAATGATTTTATCAAACTCATTTAATACACCGTCAAAATCTTCGATAAGGTTATAGCCAGCGTCATGGGTATGGCAGGTATCGAAACACACAGACAACCTATCACTATAGTTGACACCATCGATGATCATCGCGAGTTCCTCGAATGACTTACCACACTCAGAGCCTTTTCCTGCCATTGTTTCCAAAGCAATTTGAACCTGCTCCTTACCCGTTAATACTTCATTTAAGCCCTCAATAATCTTCTTAATCCCCGCCTCTGTGCCTGCACCAACATGGGCCCCAGGGTGGAGGACAATTTGTTGTGCCCCAATCGCTTCTGTTCGTTCTATTTCACTGCGAAGGAACCTAACCCCCAATTCAAATGTGTCCGGATTGGTAGTATTGCCAATATTGATGATATAGGGCGCATGGACAACAATTTCGGAGATCCCGTTTGCCTCCATATGTCGTCTCCCTGCTTCAATATTTAGGTCTTCAATTTTCTTTCGTCTTGTATTTTGCGGTGCGCCCGTGTAGACCATAAACGTATTAGCGCCATATGATACCGCCTCTTCACTTGCAGCAAGCAGCATATTTTTCCCACTCATCGAAACATGTGAGCCAATTTTTAACATCCCTACCCTCTCCAATCCTTCCTTATTTCTTTCTCTGATCTATTTTTCTTTGACGTTTTTTAATTTTATCCATTTCCCATTGCATTTTCTTTTTATAGCCTGGTTTCACATTTTGCGGTTTCTTAATCATTGATTTGGCTTTTTTATCTGCCTCATCCTCTTTCCTCACGCGGGTCTTTCTTTTATTTCGATCATCCGCTTCGACAAAACCGTCTTTCTTTAGATCCACATAGTTAAATTGAATACCCATTTTTTCTAATCGATTTAATGCATCTTCATCGGAAAGTTCAAACACAGTAAGAGCAATCCCTGAATTTCCTGCTCGCGCTGTTCTTCCCACCCTGTGAATATAAAAATCTAAATCAGAAGGCAATTCATAGTTAATAACATGGCTGACTCCTTCAATATCAATCCCTCGGGAAGCTAGGTCAGTGGCAACAATATATTGGTATTCCAAATCCTGAATCTGTTTCATCATCTTTTTTCGTTCACGCGGGTTTAAATCACCATGAACGCGGCCAACCTTTAATCCTTTTCCAGTTAAAAAGCCGGCCACTTCTTCAGCCATTTTTTTGGTATTTGTAAAAACAATGGCCAAATATGGATTGTACTGAATGAGTGCATCATGAACAAGCTGCTTTTTATTACGATGCCTTGATGGCAGAAGATAATGCTGCAGGTTTTCAGCCGCTTTTCTTTTTGAATCAATCTGAACCGTCTTTGGATTTTCCATATATTTTTTTAGAAATGGTTTTAATTTCTCAGGAATAGTTGCTGAAAAAACAAGCATCTGCAGGTTTACCGGCATTTTAGCAGCTACTTGATCCATATCTTCAATAAATCCCATATCGAGCATCATATCTGCTTCATCCACCACCAGGATACTCGAAGTATGGATAAAAAGAGCCTTCTCAATCATTAGATCCTTAATTCTCCCCGGCGTTCCAACGACAATATGCGGCTGCACCTTCAATTTCTCAATTGTACGCTGCTTGTCCGTGCCCCCGACATAGCATCTTGTCATGATAGGGTTTTCCGGGTTGCATTGTTCTGTAACTTTCAGGATTTGGTGATAAATTTGGGTTGCTAGTTCTCTTGTCGGTGCGGTAATAACAGCCTGAACTTCCTGTCGCTGTGGATTGATTTTTTCAAGGATGGGTAAAACATAGGCAAATGTTTTACCAGTCCCTGTTTGCGATTGACCGATAGCACTTTCTCCCTTTAAAACGACTGGAATCATCCGCTCCTGAATTTCCGTCGGCTCAAAAAAGCCAAATTTATTCATGGATTCTATAATAAAAGACTGAAACTTAAAACGCTCAAATTGGTTTACTTTCATATAATTGCTCCTTATTTTAAAAATTCTCTAGTGATTATGACGTAGTTTTCTTCCCTCAGCATGAGCTTTCACTTTCTTTCCATCCTGTAATTATAGTAGAGTTTCTCTAAAATCACCAGTTAACATTTCTTTTATCCTCATCTTTTACCTTTCGTCCACTTTTTAAAAACGTAAATTTAGTTTTTTCTATGTGTTTAATACCTAAACCAAATTAGGTTAATTGCATATTTTAATGTATGAAGGATATTGAAAGGAGTAGTTTGTATGCAGCCAAGACCAAGAATGCCCATGCAAGGCGGGATGGGCCAAGGTCTGTTTGGAGGAAGAGGTCCAATGATGGGACCAGGCGGAAATCCATTTGGCGGGAGGGGACCGATGATGGGGGCTCCACCCAATTTTATGGGTGGTAGGAATCCGATGATGGGGCAATTGATGGGACCCTCACAAATGAATAGGGGCGGCGGTGGTTTACTCTCGAAAATTCTCGGCAGAGGAGGCACCCAAGCTGGCGGTCCAGGTGGTCTTTTGGGTATGCAAGGAGCAGGAAGAGCTGCAGGCGGCGGTCCAGGTGGTCTTTTGGGTATGCAAGGAGCGGGAAGAGCTGCAGGCGGCGGAGGCTTGCTCAAATCATTAAGTAATCCTGCAGGAATATCTGGCTTTCTGAACAATACCCAGCAGGTATTAAAGACAGCACAGTCAATTGGACCGATGGTTCAACAGTACGGCCCTATGGTCAGAAATATCCCAGCCATTTGGAAATTATATAGAGGCTTCAAAAATGCCTCAAAAAGCACTGAAAATTCATCAGATGAAACTAAAAAAGCAACAGAAGCATTTATCGATGAGTCGTCAAGCACTGAATCTAAAGAAAACAAGACTACCACCCGAGTAAAAACTAGCCGAAAAAAAGAACAACGGCCACGTTCTGAAAAAAGAAGTCAGCCTAGTTCCGAAAAAAGAAATAAGCCTAGCTCCGAAAAAAGAAATCACCACCAAAGGGGAACTTCGAGACCTAAATTGTATATATAAATCGAGAATGCTGAAAAACAGCATTCTTTTTTACTTCCCAAAGCTAAAAGGTAAAATGTATCTTTGTATTATATCTATTAGTTTTATATAATACATACATAGACTATTAAACAATGTCTTTTTAGGGGGACTTCCTATATGCAAATTATCAAAATCTCACCACGAGGTTACTGTTATGGTGTTGTCGATGCAATGGTTATTGCCAGAAATGCCGCATTAGATAAATCACTGCCACGGCCAATCTACATTTTAGGGATGATTGTTCATAATAAACATGTTACCGATGCTTTCGAAGAGGAAGGAATTATTACCCTTGACGGGAAAAATCGGAAAGATATACTCGATAAAGTAGAAAAAGGTACTGTTATTTTTACTGCACATGGAATCTCCCCGGAGGTACGGCAGCTTGCGAAAAAGAAAGGTCTTGTAACGATTGATGCAACCTGTCCTGATGTCACAAGAACACATGACCTGATTGAGGAAAAAACGAAACAAGGGTATCAAGTCATATACATTGGAAAAAAAGGACATCCTGAACCAGAGGGAGCCGTTGGTGTTGCTCCAGGTATGGTCCATCTTGTTGAAACTCCAAAGGATGTTGAAGCGTTAACATTGGAAAGTGATAACCTAATTGTTACAAACCAAACAACCATGAGCCAATGGGACGTTTCCGATACGATGAAAAAAGTAAAGGAAAAATATCCCCATGTAGAAGTTTATAATGAAATTTGCCATGCAACTCAAATCCGACAGGAAGCGGTTGCTGAACAGGCAACCGAAGCGGATGTGACTATTGTGGTTGGTGATCCGAAGAGTAACAATTCCAATCGATTAGCACAGGTTTCTGAGGAAATTGCCGGAACAAAGGCCTATCGTATTGCTGATATCACTGAATTAGAAATAGAATGGATTAAAGAGGCCAAAAATGTTGCAGTAACATCTGGAGCCTCCACCCCAACACCGATAACAAAAGAAGTGATTACGTTCCTTGAACAATTCGACCCAAATAATGAAGCTACCTGGGAACGCAGAAAAAAGGTCCAATTAAGCAGGATTCTACCACGGGTTAAAAAAGCTGAGGTTTAAAATAAGAAAAGCAAAAGCGCCCGTTTAGCGGCGTATAGACTGGAGCGCTTCGACTGAGATAAAGGAAAATCGAAAAGCGGAAGTGCCTTGCCCAGAGGCGACAGGCATAAGACGAGCCGGCGAGAAGGCTGTCTTTTAGCCTTCTTGACGGATTGACTTATGACCCTGAGCCCCTAGGCGCTGCAGCTAGACAACACGGAGAGCAATAGTGATCCGATGTTGACTTATCGTAGGGAGAAGAGCGAAGTCTACTAGCCGCTGGGCGCTGGAGCTGGACAATTCTCAAAGTCCAATGATATAAATTCTGATAGTATTAGAAAGAACCGTGTCATTGACCGGTTCTTTTTGTTTGTCTATGTTAAAAAATAGCTATTGTTTTAAAAACTTACTGCTCTTTTGATTAATATAAGCCCGATTGGCTACCGTTGGCTTCAGTATTTTGACTTTTCGGTCGCTTAGAACCCTAAAAAAGTTTCACAAAACTCTATAAAAATTGAAACGGGTCAGTATTTACTTCGGAAGGAAAAATCTCTACTTCAAAGCCTGATTCTTGGCACATCCATTGTAGCTTCGCTGTCAGACCTTTTTTCATTACCTTTTCAACGTTATGACCGGGATCAATCATATTCAAGCCTTGCATCATGGCGTCATGGGCAGTGTGATAATAAATATCTCCTGTCACATATACATCTGCCCCTTTAAACTTGGCATTCATGAAATATTTGTTGCCATCCCCGCCTAGAACAGCAACCTTTTTAACCTTCGTGGTTAAATCCCCCACTACCCGAACTTTTTCCACTTCAAGCGCTGTTTTGACTTTTTCCGCAAATTCACCAAGGGTCATTTCACTTACCTTGCCAATTCTGCCAAGCCCAAGCACTTCTCCTTGATTTTCCACTGAATATACATCATAGGCAACCTCTTCATATGGATGTGCCTTTATCATTGCGGTAATCGTCTTCTTCAAAAGCGGCTCAGGAACGATTGTCTCAATCCGAACCTCATCCACTTCTTCTAACTTGCCAGCTTGACCCAAGTAAGGGTTAGTATGATCCCCCGGCAAAAACCTGCCAGTACCATTTGCCGAGAAAGAACAATGGCTGTAATTACCAATAAACCCCGCCCCTGCATTGCCCAGGACTTGCCTGATTTCTTCCCCATGGCTGGTAGGAACAAAAACGACTATTTTCTTAAGCTTTGTTTCATATGTAGGCACGAGCACCTCTGCATCTTCTAACCCTAACGCTGCAGCCAAGAGATCATTTACTCCGCCCTTCGCTACATCCAGATTTGTATGTGCCGCGTACACTGCAATATCATGTTTTAATAATTTTTCAATCATTCTTCCCTGTACCGTATCAGTCAGTAAGTTCTTAAGTGGGCGATAAATGATGGGGTGATGGGCGATAATCAGCTGCACTTTTTTTTCGATGGCCTCGTCGATTACATTCTCGAGAACATCGAGGGCAATCATAATTCGCTCAACCTTTTGGTTTAAGCGGCCGATTTGTAAGCCTATCTTATCACCCTCCATCGCCAAACCCTTCGGTGAAAACTGTTCAAACAGCTGAATAACCTCATAGCCATTAGGATTCTTCATTCTTCAAAACCTCCTCTACTAATTTTATTTTTTCGCTTATTTCTTGCTTTTTTTCAATTGTCTCGACGGTTTCAGCTGCACCCTCAAGAGCAGCATATATGCGCTGCCAATTTTTCTTCTCAGCTGTCCATTTCTTAATAAATATTTCGTCCTGTTTTTTTACAAGTAATGGTCCTAATAAGAGTCCAGTTTCCAGATCTGATTTATAAGGTCTGTCAGGCACACCCTTTTCGCCAACCAAAACCTCATAAATCTTTCCGTCTTCTTCAATTATTTCTTCCGAGGTGAGCTCCCAGTTGTTATCCAAAAACCACTTCCGAATCGATATCGCACTGATATTTGGTTGTAAAATAAGACGATTGACTGAACCTAGCTTATCTTTTCCCCGTTCTAAAATATTTGTAATTAAGGCACCGCCCATTCCGGCAATTGTCACACAATCAACCTCACCAGATTGAATAACGTCAAGACCGTCACCCAAACGAACAGAAATAATTTCTGACAATCCTTCAGCTAAAACATTTCTTTCCGCCGATTGATAGGGACCTGCAGCCACTTCACCAGCTACGGCAAATAGTATCTCCGCGTTCTTCACTAAGTAACAAGGTAAATAAGCATGATCGGAACCAATATCCACCATTCTTGCTCCTTTGGGTACATATTTAGCAACCGTACCCAATCGGACTGATAACTTATCTGTATTCAAAAAAACCACCACTTTTTAATTTATGTATTTAGATTCTTTTAATTATAAAAAAAGTCCTTTACAGATGCAAAGGACCTTTCTTAATAAAACTTATTTAATTTTAGATACCCATTCTACCATCGCATCCATTTGTTCAGGTTTTACCAAGCCAGGTGGCATTCCTTTTGGACTACCATTGGTTAAAAATCCCTTGATTTGGTCTTTTGATAACTTGTCACCAATACCTTTTAACGCAGGGCCCATTCCCCCTTGATACTGATTACCGTGGCAACCAATACAACCGGCATTTTTATAAATATCCTCTGGGTTGGATGAAGCTACTTCTGTTGTCTTACCGCCTTCCCCTTTATCCTTAGCGACTTCTTTCATATCTCCAAGGCCTTTGAAGGACAAGATAAAGACAAGAACAATTCCAAAAACCAGGATGAGAATGTAAGGAATAACCGGATTTTTTTTCATGATATAACCTCCCTATGTACGTAAATCTGTTAAATATAAAAACCGTCTACAAACAACTACTATTTTACTTGAAAAAGAACAGAAGGAAAAGCCCTAAACTTATTTTATCACTATAATCTTTGTAAAAAAGAATAAGAGGCGAAATATATATATTAACTTCAGCCTCTTGTTATCTTCCCCTATTTAGTTATTTACAACCAATTAATCGTGAAATAACCATTCGTTGAACTTCAGACGTACCCTCGCCAATTTCGAGCAGTTTCGCATCACGCATCATTCTTTCGACGTGATATTCCTTCATATAGCCGTAACCTCCATGAATTTGCACGGCTTGATCCGTCACTTCCATACAAATTTCTGAAGCATATAGTTTACACATCGCAGCTTCTTTTGAAAACGGTCTTCCCTGGTCTTTTAACCATGCTGCCTTATATACCATATTTCGTGCTAATTCAATTTTCATCGCCATATCGGCAAGCTTAAATTGAATCGCTTGAAAGGAGGAAATCGATTTGCCAAACTGTTTCCGTTCCTTCGAGTAGGCAAGGGCCTTATCAAATGCTCCCTGAGCAATCCCTACTGCCATTGCACCAATTCCTATACGTCCGCCATCAAGTGTAATTAAAAACTGCCTAAAGCCCTCTCCACGCTTCCCTAAGAGGTTTTCGACCGGGACTCGTACATCCTCTAACACAAGCTCTGTCGTATTAGAAGAATTCAAGCCCATTTTTTCATAGTTATCAATAACCGTAAAACCAGCCTCGTGAGTAGGGACGATTATAGCTGAAATCTCCTTTTCTCCCTCCTTCTCACCAGTCACAGCCGTTAACGCTAAATGGTTTGCGAAGCTAGCATTGGTAATAAAACACTTATTACCATTAATAATAAATTCACCGTTTTCTTCCTTGGCAGATGTTCTTGTTCCGCCTGCATCAGAACCAGCATTCGGTTCCGTCAAACCAAAAGCACCAAAAGATTCTCCTCTACAAATCGGAATTAAATATTTTTGTTTTTGCTCCTCCGTTCCAAACAAATAAAGCGGTGCCCCTCCTAAAGAAATATGGGCTGAATAGGTAATACCTGTCGAACCGCAAGCTCTGCTTAATTCTTCGACTACAATAGCAAAACTGACAGTATCTGCACCGCCACCACCATATTCTTCAGGAAAAGGAAGCCCCATAATCCCCATTTCTGCTAATTCCTTAAATATCTCTACTGGAAATCTTTTCGTTCTATCGCGTTCTATGGCACCAGGTGCAACTTCTTCGTCAGCAAACTGGCTGATCATGCGTTTAATCATTTCTTGTTCAGAAGTTAAATCAAAATTCATTTCCATCCCCCTCAGAAACTTTGTATACGCTTTCTTTATTATTATAAGAGCAACTATCTTATTTTCTCAACATTTAAAAATTTTTAAAAATAAAATATTATCTAAATATAATAAATGCAACAAAATAGCTTTTAGGATAAAGATAATTGAATGGGGATTTTAAACACATCCTATAACATAGAAGATCTGTTAGTCAGTTTTCACAAAAATAAAAACCTCAATAATTTGCTAATATTTCCATAAGCCTATTTGCAAAATGAAAGACAATTCAGTAAAATAAACAGAAAGTGCTTCGACTAAGATTAAGCCTAAATGATATAAATTCTGGTAATAAAAAAATAGTTCACTCCTATTAAGAAGTAAACTATTTTTTCGCGATCTTTATCTAGTTTGTCGCGCCTAGACAAATTGCTTCCGCTTTTCTATTTATTCTAAAAAGTCTTTTAATCGTTTGCTGCGGCTTGGATGGCGTAATTTCCGCAATGCCTTTGCTTCAATTTGACGAATTCGTTCACGAGTTACACCAAAAACCTTACCTACCTCTTCAAGGGTACGAGTCCGGCCATCATCCAGTCCAAAACGGAGGCGAAGAACATTTTCTTCCCGGTCTGTTAGCGTATCAAGGACATCTTCAAGCTGCTCTTTTAATAATTCATAGGCTGCGTGCTCTGAAGGCGAAGTAGCATCCTGGTCTTCAATAAAATCTCCAAGGTGTGAATCATCTTCTTCACCAATCGGTGTTTCAAGTGATACAGGCTCTTGGGCAATTTTTAGTATTTCCCTTACCTTATCTGGTGTTAAATCCATATCTTCACCAATTTCTTCAGGTGTAGGTTCACGTCCAAGATCCTGAAGTAACTGACGTTGGACACGAATCAATTTATTAATGGTCTCAACCATATGCACGGGAATACGAATCGTCCTAGCTTGGTCAGCGATCGCACGGGTAATCGCTTGACGAATCCACCACGTTGCGTAAGTACTAAACTTAAAGCCTTTTCGATAGTCAAATTTTTCAACGGCTTTAATCAGACCCATATTTCCTTCTTGAATCAAATCAAGAAACAACATTCCCCGACCCACATACCGTTTGGCAATACTAACAACAAGGCGTAGGTTTGCTTCTGCCAGACGTCGTTTAGCTTCTTCGTCGCCCTCTTCAATTCGATTAGCGAGTTTAATTTCTTCTTCAGCAGAAAGCAAATCAACCCGGCCAATTTCTTTTAAGTACATGCGAACAGGATCATTAATCTTAACTCCTGGAGGAACACTAAGATCATTTAAATCAAATTCCTCATCATCTTCTTTTGCTAATTTTTTAATATCTGGATCTTCCTCGTCACTTTCACCGACTAATTCGATTCCTTGATCACCAAGAAATTCTAGGAATTCATCCATTTGATCGGATTCTAATTCGAAATTTGCCATTTTTTCAGCAATATCATCATAGGCAAGGACGCCGGTCTTTTTACCCAGTGCCGTTAACTGGTCTTTCACTTGTTCAAAAGTTAATTCATTTTCAACCTCTTTTGAACGGGCTGATTTTTCAGCAGCCATATGGGCCCCTCCTTCCAGTATCAAAACAATAAAATGGAATCTATAGCGATTTACGTAATCGAATGATTTCAATTCCAATTGCTGCAGCTTTCGTAAAATCACTTTGACGCTCAGCTTCTTTTTGTTCCGCTTCTTTTTCTTTTATCATTAACAACTTTGGATAATTCAACACCTGTTTGATATAATCAGTTAATTCCTGATTGCTTAACTCTTCATTTATCGACATCATTTCGATATTGGCAATCATTCTTCTAAGATTATCATCTTGAATATAGGTTAAAAACGCGCTTGAGTCTGGTTCTAAGTGATCTTCATAAAATCCTAACAGATATGTGATTATTGCCTGATGTTCATCAATATTAAACGAATTCCCTGCAAGCAAATCCTGAACCTTATAAGCAATCTCCCGATTTTTCAACATATGGGCAATTAAACACCGTTCAGCCGTATAATGAGCTGGCTTTAGCTTATTTGCTGGCTGAGTTAGTAAAATTGGCTTGTTTTTCGGTTCACTTTTACCCTTTGAAAGTCTCTTTTCAGCAAAGAAAATTTGCTTTTGCTGTTGGTTTAAAGCATCTAACGAAAGCGAAAATTCTGCTGCAAGCTGCCGCAAATAGTGATCTCTTTCAACAGCTTTAGTTAATTTGCTGATTTCTTTAATTATGACTTCGATATATGCAAGCCGTTCTCCTTCAATCTGAAGATTTTTTCCTCTTCGAAAGTAAAGAAATTTAAAGGCCATCCAGGTTAAACTTGCCCCTAACACTTCATTGCGGAATTTTTCAGGACCATTTTTCTTAATGTATTCATCAGGGTCCATTCCATCTGACATTATTGCTATCTTGATTTGAAAACCCGCATCATTAAGGTGATTTCCTGCCCTGAAAGCAGCTTCAATTCCCGCTTTGTCAGAATCATAGCAGATGGTTACGGATTGAGAGCTTTGCCTAAGTAGGGATATATGTTCATCTGTCAAGGATGTCCCCATTGTGGCAATACCATTCTCTACTCCAGACCGTTGTGCAGCTATACAATCGGCAAATCCCTCAAATAAAATAGCGTGCTGCATTTTTTTTATACTTGGTTTAGCCAAATGATAATTATATAAAATTTTGCTTTTATTAAAGATTGCTGTCTCAGGGCTATTTAAATATTTTGGCTCATCAAGCCCGAGTGATCTCCCTGAAAAAGCAATCGTATTGCCATTTCGGTCAAAAATCGGAAACATAATGCGATCCCTGAAGCGATCGAAATAAGTTCCATCCCTTTCACGCTTGATAATTAATCCGGCTTTTTCCATCCATTCAGGCAAAAAATCCCTTTTTGAAAGGAATTTATAAACAAAATCCCATGAATTTAAGGAGTAGCCAATTTGAAACTTATCAATTGATTCCCTAGTAAAACCTCTCCCTAGCAAATACTCCAACGCATGCTGACCTTCTTTTGTATTTACCAGCAAGTGATGATAAAATTTCCGTAACAACTCATGAGCATCATACATGGCTTGAAGTTCTTTGGAAACTTTTTTCTCACCAAGTGCCGGAGACAAGTTAATTTCAAGGTCAATATTTACCTTTTGCGCTAGTTTAATGGCGGCTTCCTGGAATGTGACCCCCTCAAGCTCCATTAAAAAAGAAAAAACATTTCCACCAGCTCCGCAGCCAAAGCAATGGAAAATTTGTTTGTCGGGTGACACTGAAAATGATGGGGTACTTTCTCCATGGAAAGGACATAGTCCGAAGTAATTTCGCCCCTGTTTTTTCAGCTGAACATAATCACTGATTATCTCGACAATATCAACAGTCTGACGAATTTGATCAATCTTTTCTTCGGCAATACGGTCTGCCATGAAAACAACTCCAATTGTATTACAGGTATTCGGCAGAAACTAATTAAATTCCTGCAAATTTCGACAAAATTTTTGTTAATTCTACCGTAAATCTAACTCGATCTTCCGATTGAAAAGGTTTTGGCCCTTTTCCATAAACTCCTCTTTTTCTTGCCTTCGCATTTAGGAAACGTAAGTCAAGGGCAGTTTGTATCGCTTTTTCCTCAAATACAACCCCCCTCGGGGATAAAACTTGAACACCCTTAAGCAGTAATGTGGATGCAAGTCCAATATCCTGTGTTATAGTAATATTTCCTTTACTTGCATGGTTCATAATAACAGGTCGGCGGCTTCCTTTCCAGAATCAACATATTTCCAGGCTGCATATGTAGTCTTGTCTTTCACATGATGATCATAGGAAGCAACAAAAAGGAAAGGTGTGGAAAAATTGTAAGCAATTTCGACAATCTCCTCTTTAACCGGACATGAATCTGCATCGACAAAAATTGTCGGAATGCTTTTTACTTAAGTATTAATTCTACATCACTCCGCATATTCCTTCTTTAAGAAATAACTTTTATAAAAGGATTTATGTCGAATTTTTTTTAGGGGCTTGCCTTGACATCTAACAATAAATAGTTTATTCGTTCCCAAGCAACTCTAAACCTAAAAAGATACATTTTTATCACAATTTTTTATTATAGTATATTCAATATCATTTTGCCATAATTTTTTCTTATAATTTTTCTTTTTCTTTTGTTTAAAAAACACATAATCAACAGATTATGTGTTAGGGTCTACCTTTTTGAATATAATTTAGAATGACATTTGCTGTTTCTTCAACAGCTTTATTGGTCACATCAATAACTGGACATTTAATTTTGTTCATTACATTTTCGAAGAAGGTTAATTCCTCTTTAATTCGCTCAATATTCGCATAACTCGCCTGATCATTTAAACCTAATGAGATTAATCGTTCCCGTCTAATATTATTTAGCTTTTCCGGGCTAATTTTTAACCCAAAGCACTTTTCAATTGGAACTTTATAAAG
This sequence comes from Neobacillus sp., assembly GCF_031988165.1. Classification (NCBI taxonomy): domain Bacteria; kingdom Bacillati; phylum Bacillota; class Bacilli; order Caryophanales; family Bacillaceae; genus Neobacillus; species Neobacillus sp. Next base: position 38,210 of record NZ_DALZYO010000032.1, on the reverse strand, counting down.
TTCTTCCGGTGGGTCAACCTCTGGAACGAGCGGGACATTCGCCACTTTTAGGCGCTTATGTGCCAAGTATTGTGATAATGGCGTTTTGGAGGTTCTGGACACCCCAATCAAAACAATATCTGCTTTTAATATTCCTCTTGGGTCGCGGCCATCATCATATTTGACAGCAAATTCGATGGCTTCCACCTTTTTAAAGTAATCCTCATCGAGCTTTCTGACAAGTCCTGGTTCACATAATGGTGCCTTACCAGTGAAAACCTGGATTTGATCCATGATTGGACCCATTAAATCAACAGCGATAATCGCTTCTTGTTCCGCTTTTTGCTTTATATATGTACGCATTTCTGGTTTAACAAGTGTAAAGGCAATCATTCCCTTATCAAGAGACACAAGCGATAATACTTCATCAATATGTTCATTATCTTCTACATATGGAAACCTTTTTAACGTCATTCCCACACCATTAAACTGGCTTATCGCCGCTTTTGTAACTAATTCAGCAGTTTCACCTACAGAATCAGATACAACATAAATAATTGGCAAATTCATTCTTCCTCAACAGCTCCTCTTATATTGATTTACTCGTCGCCTAACGAAACAAACGCTTTAATGATGTTTGTTTTTGTTACTCTGCCAATTACCTCGTAACCTTTTTCTGATTTTTTTACCACCGGTAGGGCATCTATTTGCTTTTCAATCAATTTTTTAGCGACCTCAATTAATAAATCATCTCGTTCACACATGGTAATATTGGGCATCCTTGTCATAATAATATGTACAGGGATACTTGTAAGTTCCTGTTTTCCAATGCTGGCTCTAAGCAAATCCTTTCTTGAAAGAACGCCAACTAGAATAGAGTTTGGGTCAACTACAAATAATGTACCAACATCTTCAAGGAACATCGTGCAAATGGCATCGTAAACAGATACATTTTCACTCACTACTACTGGGATAGACTGATAATCCTTGACATAAATCTTCTGCAGATTTTCCGTCAGTAGTTGTGTACCTGATTTCCCTGAATAAAAATAGCCGACACGCGGTCTGGCATCTAAAAAGCCAGCCATCGTTAAGATAGCAAGATCCGGCCTTAATGTAGCTCTAGTCAAGCTTAGTTGGTCAGCAATTTGTTCACCTGTTATCGGTCCATTGTCTTTAACGATTTGCAATATATGTTCTTGACGTTTAGTCAGTTCGATTGTCCTCACCACCTTGAGATTTCTCTATGTTTTAATTAAATGACATACTTTAATAGAAATATTATATCCTAATTATATTTTATTTGAAATGGATTCGCTGTCTATACTACAGAAAAGGTGCGGTAGAAAACCGCACCTTTTCATTAAAACATTATCTTATCCTGCAAAAAGCTGACAAGTTCAGCAATCGGTAAACGTTTTTGTTCCATTGTATCCCGGTCTCTAACTGTAACCATGTTGTCTTCTTTTGAATCAAAATCATAAGTAATACAGTATGGTGTACCAATTTCATCATGGCGACGATATCGTTTACCGATGGAACCGGCTTCGTCATAATCCACCGTGAAATGCTTAGATAAAGCGGTAAATACTTCTCTTGCTTCTTCTGACAGCTTCTTCGATAAAGGAAGAATTGCTGCTTTGAATGGCGCTAAAGCCGGGTGGAAATGCATCACCGTCCTAGAAGTTCCATCTTCAAGTTGCTCTTCTTCATAGGCATCAATCAAGAATGCAAGCGTTACCCGGTCCGCACCCAGTGATGGTTCAATACAGTATGGGACATATTTCTCATTCGTTTCCGGATCAAGATAATGGAAGTCCTCACCGGAATACTCCATATGCTGTTTCAAATCATAGTCCGTTCTTGAAGCAACTCCCCATAATTCTCCCCAGCCAAACGGGAATTTAAATTCAAAATCAGTTGTCGCATTGCTGTAGTGAGAAAGTTCATCTTCAGAATGGTCGCGCAGTCTTAAATTTTCTTCAGTAAGACCTAATGCCAGCAACCATTCTTTGGCAAATTGTTTCCAATAATCGAACCATTTTAATTCTTCACCTGGTTTGCAGAAAAATTCAAGCTCCATTTGTTCAAACTCTCTTGTACGGAAGGTAAAATTACCAGGGGTAATTTCATTGCGGAAACTCTTTCCGATTTGCGCAATACCAAATGGCAATTTCTTTCTCATTGTGCGCTGAACATTTTTAAAGTTTACAAAAATACCTTGAGCTGTCTCAGGGCGCAGGAAGATTTCATTTGTGCTTGATTCGGTAACTCCCTGAAAGGTTTTAAACATTAAATTGAACTGGCGGATGCCGGTAAAATCATGGCTACCACAGTCAGGGCAATCGATGTTGTGCTCTTTAACCAACTCTTCCATTTTTTCAAACGGTAAGCCATCTACGACCATTTCAATGCCTTTTTCATCTAGCGCATTTTCAATTAATTTATCTGCCCGATGTCGTGCTTTACAATTTTTACAGTCGATCATCGGGTCATTAAAGTTGCCAATATGTCCAGATGCTTCCCAAGTGCGGGGATTCATCAGGATACTGGCGTCAAGACCAACATTATAAGGAGACTCCTGTACGAATTTTCTCCACCATGCCTGTTTTATATTGTTTTTAAATTCAACGCCTAGCGGACCGTAATCCCAAGTGTTGGCAAGACCACCGTAAATCTCTGATCCTGGAAAAATAAATCCCCTATGCTTAGCATGTGATACAATTTGCTCCATTGATACCTTCATTGTTTTTCTCTCCTTCTTTTTAAATGTCTAGCTACAGTGCCTAGCCAACGAGGTCGCTTCCGCTTTTCTAAAAAAATAAAAAACTCCCGTCCCTATGCTATTGAAGCATAGGGACGAGAGTTACCCGCGGTTCCACCCTATTTGCTGCGATGAAAGCAGCCTCTTTTAATTTGTGTTTACTAACACTTATTTGCTCAGGAACGCCTTCCTTAGTACCCTATACCCTAGCTCACACCATCCTAGGTTCGCTTTTTATAGAAATAACTAAATACTCTTTTCCATCACTGCAATTATGATATTAAACAGAATTTTAACCAAAACTCCAACCATTGTCAACAAGGCAATTATAAGAGATTGCGAAAATGGTCCATGGAGTTAAGAAACTTCTTAGTTTTAAGGTAAAGACCGGAATATTCTTCATAGTAGGCAGTGATCACATTTTTTAATTCAGTTTTTGTTTCCTCTTTAACAGAAATATTGCCTAACCTTGAAAGATCAAAAAAATAAAATAGCCGTAATAATTTTACAGTAGCTGGTGATAATTTAAAATGGTATGGATCTTTATCTAGACATCGATGGCAAATAAACCCGCCTTCTCGAATCGAAAAAGAAAAATGCCCGTCTGTACTGCCACAAACGGAACACTGATTTAAAATTGGATACAACCCCATCACATTTAACATCTTCATCTCATATATATTCATGAGGATGTCTGGTTCATAGCCTTCATTCATGTAATTCAATGTTTGAAAAAGCAATTCAAAATGGAAAGGGTTTGGCTTTTTTTCTTCCGTAACTTTATCGGTTAATTCCGCAATATAACTGGCATAGGCAGTTAAAAATATGTCTTCACCGATTGATCTCATAGAGGATATGATTTCACCCTGCTGCAGACTTCCTAATCCTGACCCACGTTGAATGAGAAAATATCCGTGTGTAAAAAGTTGGGAAATCGAGGAGAGACGGCTGTTTGGCTTTTTAGCTCCCCTTGCCATCACACCAATCTTTCCCCATTCCCTTGTATATATGGTCACAATTTTATTGGTCTCACCATAATCTGTAGTTCTAATGACGATGCCTTCACACTTTTGAAGCATTAAAAGTCACCTTCTAAGTAGCGCAAAGACAAACTTATGAAACGGGAAAATCGATGTGTGCTAGCTCTTCATTCAGATTTCCGGGTATTTCTTGGTTTTCCTTCTCCATCTCTTTGAAGAGAAGATATGTGTCAATATTGCCTGTTTGAAGGAATACTTTCCACGTAAAATCCATCAACGAAAACCCCACCTTTCAATATTTAGACTAGCCTTATAACTATCCCAAACCTTACAATTATCATAGCCTGCCAGCGCAAAAATCATAAGACGAAAAATTTGTTAATGTTGTCCATGCATAATCTTGTTAATTAGGTAATATTTTAATTAGGGTTATTAGTTAGTATTCATCCTCATTGAAGCCATAATCACGAAGCTGGGACATCTTATTTCGCCAGTCCTTTTGAACCTTAACCCAAAGCTCTAAAAACACCTTTGACCCTAGTAGATTTTCAATATCCACCCGGGCACGCTTTCCAATTTCTTTTAGCATACTTCCTTGTTTTCCAATAACAATTCCTTTTTGAGAATCTCTTTCCACAATCACAGTGGCCATGACATGAATGATATCTTTACCCTGTTGCCGCTCCATTTTGTCTAGGACAACAGCCAATGAATGAGGAATTTCTTCTCTCGTTAAGTGCAGTGCCTTTTCCCTTATCAGCTCGGTAATGATAAATCGTTCCGGATGATCGGTAACTTGGTCGGCAGGATAATATTGTGGACCCTCAGGTAAAAACATTTTTATTTGGTCTAAGAGGCGTTCCACATTATTTCCTTCAAGAGCAGAAATAGGGACTATTTCTTTAAAGGCGTATTTTTCTTTATAGGATTCAATAATTGGTAGCAATTTATCCGGATGAATTTGGTCAATTTTATTAATCACTAGAAAGATTGGAGTGTTTACTGTTTGGAATTTTTCAAGAATAAATTCTTCCCCACGTCCAAATCCCTCTTCTGCATTTACCATAAATAAAATCAAATCAACTTCTTTAAGGGTATTTTGTGCAACCTTCATCATAAAGTCGCCCAATTTGTGTTTTGGTTTATGAATACCTGGTGTATCAATAAAAACCATTTGTGAATCATTCAGAGTTAATACCCCTTGAATTTTATTGCGGGTGGTTTGAGGTTTATCACTCATAATGGCGATTTTCTGACCAATTACACGGTTAAGGAAAGTAGATTTCCCAACATTTGGCCTGCCAATAATAGAGATAAATCCTGACTTGTATTCGGTTTCACTCCTATTATTTAGCATGTAGGTCCTCCGGTGTAAAAGCCCCTGGTAATAAATTTTCGACTGTGGTTTCTAGAATATCACCTTTTAGGTTGGTTAAAACCACCTTCATGTCTTTGGAGCATAATTCAGATATAACTTGCCTGCATGCACCACATGGAGAGCAGGGTCGGTCTGTATCAGCAACAACAGCTAATAGTGCGAAATCCCGATCGCCTTCCGAATAGGCTTTAAATAAGGCAGTACGTTCGGCACAGTTACACATACTATAAGCGGCATTTTCTATATTACAGCCATGATATACTTTTCCATCCGTTGTTAACAATGCTGCTCCTACTCCAAACTTCGAATAGGGAACATAGGCTTTTTCTCTTGCCTTTTTTGCTTCTTCAATTAATTGTTCAATGTGCACTAGTCTTCTTCCCTTCCAGCAGAAATCTGCTGTTCCTTTATTTTACATCAAAAATTCGAGAAAATCATTACTTGCAACAAAAAAGTAATATAAAATTTAAAATAATTAGAATTTTCCCACAAATCAACTTGGCTTTTTTATAGCAAGCTGATAAATTATTTTACCGAATTTACCATTCGATTTCAAATCGATAAAACCAACTCAAAACATATGTAAGATATACGGCAAAAAGATGAAAATCCCAATGGCAACCGCGAGAGCAGCATAAACCAAGACAGCCCCTGCTGCCAAGTCCTTTGCCTGCTTAGCAAGCGGATGATATTCTACTGTGACAAGATCTACTACACGCTCGATCGCGGTATTAATTAATTCTAGAGCAAACATGCCGCCAATTACGAAAAGGATAAATAGCCACTCCATTTTTGTAATGGAAAAGTAAAAAGAAAGAACTAAAACTATAACCGAGCTAATGAAATGGATGCGCATATTTCTTTCAGTTTTAAGTGCTGTCATGATTCCTGAAACGGCAAATGAAAACGAGCTAATGAATGGTATAGGTTTTCGTTTATCTTGTAAGTCCATACTCGTTTAATATTTCCTTTTGCAATGTGAACATTTCCTTTTCCTCATCCTCAGTCATGTGATCATAACCTAACAAATGCAGGAATCCATGAACCGCAAGAAACCCCAGCTCTCGAATAAAAGAATGGCCATACTCCTCTGCCTGCACTTTTGCCTTGGGAATTGAGATGATAATATCTCCTAAGACACGTGGCATCTCAGCACCTACTAATTCAACTTCACCTTCACCAAGCTCCTCCATCGCAAAAGAAATGACATCTGTTGGTATATCTTTATCACGATATTCCCGGTTAATTTCCTGAATTCTTTCATTTGAAACAAATGTTACAGAAACTTCGCTTTGCTCTTCTACATTCTGTTTATTGGCGGCAAAATTAATTAACCTTTCGATTTCAAGCATTTGATCTTCTGCTAATTCATTCGTTTCGTCTATACAATCAATTAATAAACTCATCCTTGCTTCACCTTTTTCTTCGTCATTTCTGGATACTCAATCCGAGAGTGAAAAATCCCTTTTAGCGTCTCACATAAGGTATGGGAAACTATTTCAATTTCCTTTATTGTGATATCACATTCATTTAACTGACCATCCTGCAAACGGTCTGCCACAATTTTTTTTACAAGTGATTCAATTAATTCTGGAGTCGGCTGTGATAAAGAGCGGACAGCTGCCTCAACGCTATCGGCAATTCCTACTACTGCCGACTCTTTTGACTGTGCCTTTGGACCTGGATAACGGAACTCATCCTCCTTAATTTCGGCATCACTTTGAAGTGCTTTATGATAAAAGAATTTAAGCAGTGTTGTCCCATGATGCTGTTCGGCAATATCAACAATTTCTTTAGGCATATGGTGTTTCTTTAACATATTTGCTCCATCTGTCACATGGGCAATAATTATATGTGCACTTTTGTCTGGCGGCAAACGATCATGGGGATTCTCATGATGCATTTGATTTTCAATAAAAAAGTTCGGTCTTTTTGTTTTTCCAATATCGTGATAATAGCTTCCAACCCTTGCCAAAAGGCCATTTGCCCCAATTGCCTCACAGGCAGTTTCGGCTAAATTTGCTACCATCACACTGTGATGATAAGTACCGGGTGCTTCGATTAAAATTTTCCTTAAAAGCGGATGGTTAGGGTTTGAAAGTTCAATTAGTCTCATCGTTGAAAGAATCCCAAAACTTGCCTCAAGGAAAGGCAGAAATCCAATTGTTAACACAGCAGATCCAATTCCTGAGACAAGAGCAGTAATAAAATAGTAACCATATTCAAGCCATGAAAACTGTCCATTTGGCAAAAACAGTAACGCTAGAATCGTCAACAGATTGACAATTGCCGCAAAAGAACCAGCTTGTAATATTTTAGAACGGTGATTTTGACCGCTTAAAAATAGGATACCCGCTAAAGCACTGAAAAGGAAATAGATCCCCTCTGAAAAGTTTAGAGTCCCCGTAACCCCTTCATTGAAAAGAATACTGCCACAAACCGCCATAATAATCGACATAAGAATGGCAAGCTTCTCATCAATTAAAATTTTGATTATCATACCTCCCATTGCAGCAGGGAATATGTAGCCAATTCCGGCATAATTAAATATTTGCAGCATGCTAACAATTTTCATAATAAAAATGGAGAGGATAAAAATAATCCCAAACAACAATAAGTGCGTTTGTCTCTTTTCAGGATGAGATTTCATTTGATAAAAATAATAGCAGATAGCCGAAAGCATGATGATAATCAACATACCTAAGCCAATGAAAGGCTTAAATGATTTTTCATTATTTAACAGACCAACCAGCTTTAACTGCCGATAAATATCCTGATTAATTAATTTTCCTTCTTCAACAATAATCTGTCCCTGGAGAATTTTCACAGGTTCTACACTTTCCGCAGCCTGCTGCCTGAGCTCTTCTGTGGCAACGGAATCATAAAACTCATTCTGAATAACTGCATATCTCCCTAATTCAACCGCAGCTAATCTTAAATTATCATTCTGTGTTGTATATTTTATTTCCTCTTCCACTCTTTTTTTAGCATTTTCTACTTCATCGGCAGAAATTCTTTTTGTCATGACATTGTTGATAGCTGTAACAGTCAAATCCTTTGCGATCGACAATTCATCTTTACTTGATTGAACCAAAGCAGAGAAAACCTGATCAGATAGATCATCGGACACAGTGGATGTCAATTTTGCTTTTAACTTGGTTACTTTGTCTGCTACACTTGGTTCCCCTTTTGCCGGTTTTTCCATAGTTGCTGTTTCTTGCTGCTTCTTCACTTCCTCCTTTATTTCATCATTGACCTCTACCGCTGATTGAAAGATGGAGGTAATTAAATCGACTCGGTTTTGGGTGTATTCTTTTTTTAAGGCATAGACATCCTGCACTTGGTCACGAGCATCTTTACGCTTATTTTCAGTACTTTTTTTGTCCTCTACTGTCCCTGGGGAACGGATTGTTTTCTCAGCAACTGAAAACAAACTTACATTTAGTTTTTCTGGTTTCACATTACTATACATAGCTGCATAAAGGACAATCCCTAATATGATAAAAAATAGTATTCGAAAAAAAGTATTATCAAGCAGTTTTCGTATCCGTATGAAGTATTTCTGTAGTTTATCCAACTAAATCCCCCTAACCACAGCCCAGGATATATTTTCATCTGATTCCAAAAGAATAAGCTAATATTTGGTGAAAGTGTGCTTTATGTAAAATGATAACAGTTTTTCCGAGAAGTTTCACCTTATTAAAGATGAAGTTTAATTTAAAGAGAAAAAGGGATAAACCTTCAACAGGCTTACCCCTCATTTTTATTTTGGATAGCTTTTTTCTCATAAGCTTCAATGATTCGGCCGACCAGCGGATGACGGACAACGTCACCTTGTTCTAATATGATAAATGATATGCCATTAACATTTTGTAAAATTTCTTCTGCCACAATTAGCCCAGATTTTGCACCTCTCGGCAAATCAACTTGTGTTTGGTCACCCGTTATCACCATTTTCGATCCAAAACCGAGTCTAGTCAAAAACATTTTCATTTGCTTATCAGTAGTATTTTGAGCCTCATCTAATATCACAAAGGCATCATCTAACGTGCGGCCTCTCATATATGCTAGCGGGGCAATTTCAATCGTCCCACGTTCGATTAACCTTTGTGTATGCTCTGCCCCTAAAACGTCATTTAAAGCATCATACAACGGTCTTAAATAAGGATCTACCTTTTCTTTTAAGTCCCCTGGCAGAAACCCAAGACTTTCCCCTGCCTCAACCGCTGGCCTTGTTAAGATGATTTTATTCACCTGACCATTTTTTAAGGCATTGACGGCCATAACAACAGCAAGATACGTTTTTCCTGTTCCCGCTGGCCCAATCCCAAAGACAAGGTCATGCTTCTTAATAGCCATAACATATTGCCTTTGTCCGAGGGTTTTAATCCGAATAGATTTGCCTTTGACATTTTTGCCGATTTCCTCGTCATACAAATTGACAAAGTAATCAAGCGTTCCCTTATTTGCCATTTGGATGGCATATAAGACGTCTCTTTGACTAATATTAATACCCTTGCGAATGACAAACATTAATTTATCTATTATTTGTCCGGCTAGACTGACCTTCTCCGCGTCGCCTGACAAGCTAACAGATTCACCTCTTGTGATGATGGAAACATCAAGCTCTTGTTCAATAATTTTTAAATTTTGATCAGAATTTCCCAGCAGGGTAATGGCCTCCGCTGGATTCTCAAGCTGCACATTTATCGTTGTTAACTTTTCTATCATTCAGGAGTCTCCTTGGAAATCGGTTGTCCGACTGCAATATTTTCAATTATCTTAAAATGAATATCTAGTATAACTTTACCATTTTCATTCGCTTTGTGTAAAATTTTTTCATCTTTTATTATAGCATCTTCATCTAATTGACCTTTTATTTCTTTTTTAGCCAACTCAAGCGCAATTTGTTCGGCCTGTTCATTAGTATATTCGCGGGTAAATGATTCCCGCTCTCGGATCGTTTTATGAATATAAGATATTGGCAATTCCCACTTTAAAAAATGAATTTTGCGAACATCTTTTTCTGTTTCAAATTCTTTGAATTCCGTTTTTCCAAAACCCCAAACAGGTATTTCTAATTTTCCCAGTAAAATAGAGTGCTTTTGCTTTTCCTTGCCCGTATATACGTGAAATTTAGTTACCAAAGGGAGTTTTACATGACTTTTATACCAGGTTTCTCCCCAAACCTCTCCCTTTGCTGCAACTAGCTCTTGTTTCCCTTCTTGTCCAAATGCACCTGAAACAAGCAATTGACCCTCTTCCACATGATCATGAATATCTACAACCTTTTGGCCATTCTCAATAAACATTTTCACAATAATAGCCTTCTTTTTGGCAATAAGATCTTGCGGTGCTAAATGCTCCTGCTTTTTGGGTTCATTTTTTTCAACCACTTGAAGATGGTAGGTTGTCCCGTTTAATTCCACACCAACCCAAGTAAGGTCACCGATATTATTGGTTAATTTCCTTTGAATACCTTCGACATTATCAACAAAGAATTGAACCTTGCCAATTTTTACACCCATCTTGTCCAATTCTTTTCGAATTTTATACTCTGTAGCTGGTTTGGCCCCTTTTATCTCAATGCCCCAAATCACATTCGATAAGAAAAAAATGATGAACAGGAAAATAGCTCCTCCTATCATAAAGCCGCTATTTTTTAACAATCTTTTGAATAAAAAAGGAACTCCGCTTCTTTGTAAAAATCTAATCGAACAGTCACTTTTCCTTGCATAAATTCTAATGTTCTTGGCATCCCGAAGTCTCATCTTAAAGGTAATGGTTTCCGTTCCATGCCGTTTTACGTTCCAAATATGAAGACCATCCCTCGTCAGCACATTTAAAAAGCGCTCAAGCCCCTTTCCAGATACTTTTACTATAACCCTGCCATAGAGAAATTCAATCCACTGGTTTTTCATTTTGTTCCTCCTGGATTATCCGTTATATAAATGACCTGATCAATTTGACCTTCTAATAAAATTTCTTCAGGTAAAATCGTTTTAATTACAAAAGACTTACCCTTTATCAACAATTGGCCCTTCTTTAACAGCAAACGGAGTTCTTTATCTGTAAAGGCAAGCAAGCCTCGGTGGTTCTCAATATATACATGGATTTGGCCAATCATCGTAATACGAGGCAGATCCATCATGACATCTTGAGGAAGATCCATTTTATTAGCCATCCAGTTCCGGATCCGTTGGCTCCATTTTTTTGCCATAAAAAAAGAACCCCCTTTCATCTCATATTTATGAAATGAAAGGGGGTTCTAGCACATCTTTTTCTATTTGGTACCTTTTAAAATCAAACTAGCCTCTTTTTGCAAAATAAGGTTTCTTTGAGCGCGGCTCTCCAAGAATTTCTGACCATACAATTCCATTCACCAGTGTTTTTGCATCTGGATATTCAGAAATAATGGTTTCTCCTTCTTCATGCCTTTCAGTCTTTGCCTGATCTTTGAGTTTTTCGCTTTGCTGCCGAGATATAGCCATTCCAATTCGACTGGATTCTGACTCTTGTCGTACTTTTAGGTATTCTTTTTCGAGATTATTTAAATTAGTTTGTAGCTTTTCTACTTTTTGTTCAGCCTTAATTGGACTTATTTTGCTTGATTCTTCCATCGGGCTCGTTTCTCTTGGTTCATTATTGGTAAGCTCGTTAAAAAGTTTTCGAATATCTTCCATCCCATTCATTGAAAACGGCTTATTTTTCGATTGTCCTTGATTACTTTTTGCTTTACCAAAGATAGCTGAGATAATACCGACAATAATCATAAATAATAGTGTTTCCAAAAACTCCACCCTCCTTTTTTAAACAAAGTGGGTTTTACTGATCGTCCTTTTTCTCGCCTGTTATCTTCCCGATGGATCCTCGCATATCTGTATCTGCGGAAATGTTTTTAATGTTCATATAGTCCATGACACCAATATTACCTGATTTAAGCGCTTCAGCCATCGCAAGTGGTACCTCTGCTTCCGCCTCGACAACTTTTGCTCTCATTTCTTGTACTTTTGCCTTCATTTCTTGTTCTTGTGCTACTGCCATTGCCCGGCGCTCTTCAGCCTTTGCTTGGGCAATTTTCTTATCTGCTTCCGCTTGTTCTGTTTGAAGCTCGGCACCGATATTTTTACCGATATCAACATCCGCAATATCAATCGACAGAATTTCAAAAGCTGTACCAGCATCAAGTCCTTTTGCAAGCACCGTTTGCGAGATTAAATCGGGATTTTCCAAGACCTTGCTATGACTATCCGATGAACCGATTGTTGAAACAACCCCTTCGCCAACACGGGCAACAACGGTTTCTTCACCAGCCCCACCAACGAGACGGTCGATATTTGCACGTACAGTAATTCTTGCTTTTGCTTTTACTTCAATCCCATTCATGGCAACACCGGCGATGAATGGTGTTTCAATTACTTTTGGATTAACACTCATTTGCACCGCTTCTAAAACATCACGTCCAGCAAGATCAATCGCTGCACAACGCTCAAATGATAGTTCGATGTTGGCACGGTGTGCGGCAATCAGTGCATTTACCACTCTGTCTACATTACCACCAGCTAAATAGTGGCTTTCAAGCTGATTAATTGTTACATTGATTCCAGCTTTATGGGCTTTAATTAGCGGATTTACTACCCGACTTGGAGTTACCCTTCTAAGCCTCATCCCTACAAGTGTAAAAATGCTAATTCTAACACCAGCAGCCAGTGCAGAAATCCAAAGCATGACCGGTACAAAGGATAATAATATTCCTAAGAAAATTACAGCAACAACGACAACAGCAACGATAAAAATAGTTCCTCCAGATACCACATCCATTACAAAAACCTCCTTTTATTCAATCTCTCTAACAACAATTCGTGCTCCTTCAACCTTAATAACCTTTATTGATGCATTTTGTTCAATAAAGCCACCTTCACTCACCACGTCAACTCGTTCATTATTAATAATCACGGTTCCGGCAGGCCTTAAAATAGTTAAGGCTGTCCCTTCCCTTCCTAAAAGGTCCGTACGGTTAATATTAGAAACATAACCATCTTCTTTTTTAGCTGAGTCAAACAATACCATTCTATTAAATAGAACAAGTTTTTTACCAAAAATCTTAATCATCATAAAGAAAACCACAATAGAAAAGAAAATGGCAATTAATATGGAAACACCTATTTGTAGGACATCTCCACTCGCTAAAAAAAGGCTTAAAATCAAAGCAGCAACACCAAGCGTTCCTGAAACAGCACCAGGCAAAAATAACTCTAAAAAGATAAGCAGAATTCCTGCAACAAATAAAAGTAATGTTCCATATCCCGCTAGCCCCGCTTGAAAATGCCCATAAAAGAAGATAATTAGCGCCAAAACACCGATAAATCCGGCAATACCAAACTTCGCTGAAAACAGTTCCAATACGATTCCAACTCCCGCAATCGTTAAGAGAACGGTTATAATAACCGGGTTTGTCAGAAATTCAATCATCTGATGAACCCCCCTTTCTAGTTTTCATCTGACTGTAATCTATACGGATGAATGCCAAAAAAGTTTCATTTTTTAAAAATTTAAAAGACCGCAGACGGAATTGCCTGCGATCTCGGTGTCAGAATACTATGAAAGGTGTTGTTGTACAAATTTATTTACAAGTGATCCGTCTGCTTTTCCCTTTACTTTAGGCATAATCGCAGCCATCACTTTTCCCATTTCCGCTTTTGATGTTGCACCGACTTCAGCAATCGTTTCTTTTACGATTACGGACAGCTCATCTTCAGAAAGCTGTTTCGGCATATACAGTTCGACGATAGCCAACTCTGTACGCAATTTTTCAACTAGATCTTCACGACCAGCTTTATCAAATTCATGGAGGGAGTCTTTGCGTTGTTTTACTTCGCGAGAAAGGACTGTTAGCTCTACATCTTCGGAAAGCTCTTTAGTACCAAGCTTAATGGCTTCATTTTGCAATGAGGCTTTAACCATCCGAATGACTGAGAGTCTGTCTTTTTCCTTGTTTTTCATCGCTTGTTTCATATCATTATTTAAACGCTCGAGAAGACTCATGTATTACACCCTCTCTTAAAACTTACGTTTTCTTGCTGCTTCAGACTTTTTCTTACGTTTTACACTTGGCTTTTCATAGAATTCGCGCTTTCTTGCCTCTTGCAAAGTACCAGTTTTTGATACTGTACGTTTGAAGCGACGAAGAGCATCTTCAAGCGATTCGTTTTTACGAACGACGGTTTTAGACATTCTCTTTCCCTCCCTCCGAAACACAACACACTAACATTCAATCCATGTACCTTGCAATTATAATATAACCTTGATACAAGGTCAACTGAAAATCGTATAGTTAAAACAACCTTTTCACTTTTTTATACTCATAAACATAATAGCCTGTCTTTATTTTCTGTTAAAGTGGCATGTCCCTTCATATAGGACCATACACTGAAAGAAGGGGGCCAAAAAATGCAATACATACTTTTATTTGTTCTTTGTATTTTTTTATTTATTTTTGGAATGACGATTATTAGGTTTGGATTATTTAATTTGTCAGCAACTAAATTGAAAACATGGTTGATAAAACTAACTAGGACACCATTAAAAGGAATGTTGACCGGGACGTTTATTACAGCCCTTCTTCAAAGCAGCTCCGCTGTTATGGTCATAACAATTGGATTAATTTCCGCAAGAATCATGACCTTTCCTCAATCTATCGGAATTATTCTCGGAACTAATATTGGAACGACCTTTAAAACAGAGTTAATTACGTTTAATTTGGATGCCATCCTTGTTCCTTTGGCTATTAGCGGTGCCCTACTTATTTTATTTAAAAACAAAAAAGCCAGAAGTATTGGCATGCTGCTGTTTGGAATCGCCTCTGTTTTTACTGCGATGAAAGGATTCGAGTTACTAGCGCATCCATTAACAACAATGAACTATATTAATAAATTTATTTTATCCATCAATGACAATATCATCTTCAGTTTATTAACGGGGGCCATAATCACGGCTATTATTCAGTCAAGCACTGCAATGACTGGAATGGCCATGGGCTTTCTAACTGCCGGCCTTTTGCAGCTGGATGCGGGAATTGCCATTGTGCTTGGCGCTAATATTGGAACATGCATTACAGCCGTCATTGCTTCCATGGGAGGTGGAACAGAATCAAGACTGGCAGCTTATGCCCATGTTTGGCTCAATGTTTTTGGCGTTTTACTATTTATCCCTCTGATTCCACTTCTCACCGATAACGCAACAATACTAGCTAGTAAAAAAGACGTTCAATTAGCTCATATTAGTGTGATTTTTAATGTGGCCACCTCATTGGTCGTTTTACCATTTGCAACAAGATTTGGTGAGATGATTTTATTTTTACACAACAGAAAGCCTAAGCGACCTATTTCTTGAACAAAAAAACGGCTTAATCGCCGTCTTTTTGTTAGTAATCAGAGCTTACTGTAAGTCCATTTATGATCGCAACGCTTGAACTTGCACCAATCCTCGTTGCCCCAGCCTCAATCATTTTTTGGGCATCCTCTGTGCTTCGTACACCACCGGAAGCTTTGACACCGATATCCGGCCCCACTGTTTGTCTCATGAGAGCAATGTCATCAGCGGTAGCTCCTCCTGTTGAAAACCCTGTAGAGGTTTTCACATAGTCAGCACCTGCTTTTACGGAAAGCTCACAGGCACGGATTTTTTCATCCCTTGTTAATAAACATGTTTCAATAATCACTTTTGAGAGTGCCCTGCCCTTTGCAACTTCGACAACAGCACGGATGTCACTTTCCACTAGTTCATCGTTTCGATCTTTAAGCGCACCAATATTGATGACCATATCCACTTCATCGGCACCATGATCAATTGCATTTTTCGTTTCGAACTCTTTTGTTTCAGAAGTTGACGCCCCTAAAGGAAATCCTATGACAGTACAGACCTTCACACCGCTGCCCGTTAATAATTCTTTTGCTGTACTGACCCAGAATGGATTAATACAAACGGAAAAGAATTTATTCTCCTTAGCTTCTTGGCATAAGGTTTCAATCTGCTGCCTCGTTGCTTCTGGCTTTAGTAAGGTGTGGTCAATCATTGCAGCAACATTTGTAGTAGTCATTTATATGCCTCCTTCAAATATCAGTCTAAAAATTTTATGGTTTAGATAGAAATTTGCTGCTGATGATAGTATGCCCCAAAATAAAAAGGACCCGCAAGAGGTCCTTTTTCCTTAAATAGCAGCTTCTTCTTTATGAAAAACTTCATTCTTCACTAACGAAGTATCTTCAACAACTCTTACAAATTGGCCTTCATTGTGAGGATAGCCGGCTTTTGTGATTTTAATTTTAACAATTTTACCAATCAACTCTTCAGGGCCTGAAAAAACAACTTTCATGTAATTATCAGAGTATCCCAGCAAAAAACCAGAATTAGCTTCTTCCATGGATACCTCTTCAGGAATCACATCCAATACTTCACCTTCAAATAAGGATGCATATTCCTTTGCCAGCTGATCAGAAAGGGAAATTAAGCGATGAACCCGTTCATTTTTCACATCTTCATCCACTTGGTCCTCCATGCGGGCAGCCGGTGTACCAGTACGCTTAGAATATGGGAAAACGTGAAGCTCAGAGAATTTATGGTCTTTAATAAAATTATACGTTTCCATGAATTCTTCTTCTGTTTCTCCAGGGAATCCAACAATGACATCAGAGGTAACCGCAAGTCCTGGAAGTACCTCTTTCAGGCGATCAAGTCTCTCTCCAAAGAATTCCATCGTATATTTCCGACGCATTCGTTTTAGGACGGAATTGGAACCAGATTGCAATGGAATGTGCAAATGACGAACAACGATATTCGAGTGCTTAATAACTTCAATTACTTCATCAGTAATCTGACTCGCTTCAATCGACGAAATACGGAGGCGTTCTATCCCCTTTACCTCTGCTTCTAAATCACGAAGCAATAAAGCAAGATTGTAGTCCTTCAAGTCTTCTCCATAACCGCCAGTGTGTATTCCAGTTAAGACGATTTCCTTGTACCCAGCATCCACTAACTGCTGGGCTTGGCGGATCACTTCCTTTGGATCACGAGATCTCATCAGACCGCGGGCCCAAGGGATGATACAGAAGGTACAAAAATTATTACAGCCCTCCTGAATTTTTAACGATGCACGTGTCCTGTCGGTAAAAGCGGGAACGTCAAGCTCTTCGTAAATACGATTTTTCATGATATTGCCAACACCATTAATCGGCTGGCGTTCCGCTTTATATTGCTCAATATAATCAAGCATTTTCACTCGGTCCTGTGTACCTACAACAATATCGACACCAGGAATCGCCATAATTTCCGCAGGTGATGTTTGTGCATAACACCCAGTTACACAAATAACAGCATCAGGATTTTTCCTTACAGCACGTCTAATGACTTGACGACTTTTTTTATCACCAGTATTCGTTACTGTACAAGTATTAATAATATATACATCCGAGATTGATTCAAATTCAACTCGTTCGTAGCCTTCCTGCTTAAACAACTGCCAGATGGCTTCAGTTTCATAATGGTTCACCTTGCATCCAAGAGTATGAAACGCGACTGTTGCCATTGCAAACTCACCTCAATAATTCAAAATGATAGGAAATAGCCGCAAGAGAATATAATGGCGCCGTTTCCGTTCTTAAAATTCGTGGGCCTAATCCGCAAAGACCAAACCCATAATTCCGTAATTGCTGAACCTCTTCATCCGCTAAGCCGCCTTCTGGTCCAAAAACTAAAAGGAGGGATTCCCCTTTTTTCATTTGTTGGAGGGTTGAAGAAAAAACGGAAATTTCACCGTTTCTACTCTCTTCTTCAAAGGCAGCTAATTTATAATCAAAATCCTTACTTATTCCCATTAAAGCTTTAAAGTTCATCGGGCTAACGATTTTAGGCATGACAGCACGATGGGATTGTTCAGCAGCTTCTTTAGCGATTTTTTTCCATCTATCTATTTTCTTGGCTGCTTTTTTTTCATCCCATTTCACGACTGAGCGGGCAGCTGAAAATGGAAGAAACTGATGGGCACCGAGTTCCGTTCCCTTTTGGATAATCCATTCTAGCTTGTCCCCTTTGGGCAGACCACTCGCAATCGTAATTAAAATTGGAAGCTCCGGAATCGCTTCTATCCATTGTACAACGTCTGCAACGACACTTTCATCGGTAATTTCTGCAAGCCTGCAAACTGCTTGTCTCCCTTCAGGGTCAACGCAAATAATTTGATCGCCAATTTGCATCCTCATCACCTTAACGATATGATGGCGGTCTTCTTCATCGATGAAAAAACGATCCTCATTTGCTTTTTTGTTAACAAAGTAGCGTTGCACACAATTGCACCCTCTCTAAAACGTTTACTCATTATTTTACTAAAAACATACTTATTTTGAAAGCAGAAAAAGGGGTATTCCCCCTTTCTCACCCTTGTTATATCCTTTTTGCGATAAGCGCAACCCAATCTTCCATAAGATTGGTTTCGGTAATCTCAAATCCTGAAGCTATTAAAGCCTCTTTCACCTGATCTTTTTTCGGCTGAATGATTCCAGATGCGATAAACACTCCACCCGGCTTGACTATACGAGCAACATCATCTGTAAACCGTAAGATGACTTCTGCTAAAATATTCGCGACAATCACATCGGCTGAGTTTTCCTCGACACCATCTAAAAGATTGTTTTGGGAAATTGATACAGTTTTACTTACCTTATTTAACTTAATATTCAGCTTAGCAGATGTTACCGCTACTTCATCAAGGTCATAGGCTCTAACATCTTCCGCACCAAGCATTGCCGCGGCAATACTTAATACTCCTGATCCAGTCCCGACATCAATAACCCTGTCACCCGGTCGGACAATTCTTTCAAGGGCTTGAATACACAGGACCGTTGTTGGATGTGTTCCAGTACCGAAAGCCATCCCAGGGTCTAATTCAATGATTAATTCATCACTGCTGACAGGCTCATAAATCTCCCAAGTAGGGACAATCGTAAATTTCTCAGAAATTTTCACCGGATTATAGTATTTCTTCCAAGCGGTTGCCCACTCTTCTTCGTGGACTTCACTAATGGTCACTTTGTTTTTTCCTAAATCAATATCATAAATAATGAGATTATTAATTGATTCCTTTATGGCCTCAACGGTCTCTCCTAAGAAACTGTTGACAGGAAGGTAGGCTTTAACCATAACGCCTTCCTCCGGATAATCATCTGGATTAAGTTGGTAGATTTCTCCGAATTGATCTTCCCTTTCCTTCGTCAATTCAAATGGATCTTCAATGACTACACCGCTCGCACCAGATTCATGCAAAATATAAGAAATAGGTTCGATCGCCTCGTTTGTTGTGTGGATACTGATTTCTGACCACTTCATTCTACCAACTCCATCCTTACTCGCTTTTAAAGGCACGTTTTACTTTTGAGAAAAAACTTTCTTCATGTTCACCAATCGGAGAATTACCGCTGAGCTCCGCAAATTCTCTTAAAAGCTGCTTTTGTTTCTCAGAGAGCTTCGTTGGCGTAATAATTCGAACGATTATATACTGATCTCCGACACCATATCCACGGACATTTGGTACACCTTTTCCTTTTAAACGGAATTTCTTACCCGTTTGCGTACCAGCAGGGATTTTCAGCTTCACTTTTCCATGCAAAGTTGGGACTTCAATTTCATCACCCAGCGATGCTTGAACAAACGTGATTGGCATTTCACAATAAATATCATCGCCATCTCGTTCAAAAAACTCATGTTGACGGACATGAAATACCACATAAAGGTCTCCTGATGGTCCTCCATTAATCCCGACTTCCCCTTGACCAGCCATACGTAACTGCTGACCGTCATCAATACCTGCTGGAATTTTAACGTGAATTTTCTTACGTTTTTTCACTTTTCCTGCACCGCCGCAGGTTGAACACTTATGCTTTATTTCTTTCCCGCTACCATTACAATGGTGACATGTACGGCGATTTACAATCCTGCCGAAAGGAGTGTTTTGCTCTACATTCAATTGGCCAGTTCCTTGGCAATGCTGACAAGTCTCTGGTTTTGTTCCTGGTTTTGCGCCTGATCCACTGCAAGTTTCGCATGTTTCTTCCCGTGGAATTTCAATATCTGTTTCTTTACCAAACGCTGCTTCTTCAAATGAAACAGTCATCGTGTACTGAAGGTCTGCCCCTTGTCTTGGTGCATTTGGATCACGTCGTCTCGAGCTGCCGCCTCCGCTACCAAAGAAGGTATTAAAGATATCTTCAAAACCCCCAAAACCGCCGCCGAAATCAGAACCACCGCCAAACCCTTGGTTCGGGTCCGTATGGCCAAACTGGTCATAATGGGCCTTTTTTTGATCATCGCTTAATACTTCATAAGCTTCGGTAATTTCCTTGAATTTATCAGCCGCATCTGGCTCTTTATTAATATCTGGATGATATTGTTTAGACAGTTTACGATAAGCTTTTTTTATTTCATCCTTTGAAGCACTCTTACTAATCCCTAGCACTTCATAGTAATCCCGTTTATTCATTGATTACCACTCCCGAATTCTTTCACATAAAGATTATTCTAACACCCTTAAGATAGTTAAAGCAACAAAAAAGCCAAAGCCACGAGACTGACTTTGACTTTTTCGCGAGTTAACAAATAATTACATATAACAAAGGTACCTGTGTAGCTACAGCGCCAAGGCGCTGTAGCTTATCTGTATTATTTATCGTCTTTTACTTCTTCAAATTCTGCATCGACAACATCGTCGTCTTTAGCAGTGGTACTTCCATCTTCTTGGCCGCCTTGCTGTGCTTGTGCCTGTTTAGCTGCTTCTTCATAAAGTTTAACGGTCAAGGCTTGAACGATTTCTTGTAATGCATCCTTTTTAGTACGGATTTCATTAAGATCATTTTTCTCAATCGCTTCTTTTAAAGCATCCTTAGCTTCATTTGCTTTTGCAACTTCACCCGCATCAACTTTATCTTCAAGGTCTTTTAATGTTTTTTCTGTTGTAAAGACAAGTTGGTCAGCTTCATTGCGAAGCTCCACTTCTTCCTTACGTTGTTTATCTGCATCCGCATTTTCTTCCGCTTCTCTGACCATTTTTTGAATTTCTTCGTCAGAAAGTCCTGTTGAAGATTTAATCGTAATTTGTTGTTCTTTATTTGTGCCAAGGTCTTTCGCACGTACATTTACAATACCATTTTTATCAATATCAAAATTCACTTCGATTTGTGGAATTCCACGTGGTGCTGGTGGAATATCCGATAACTGGAAACGGCCTAACGTTTTATTATTAGCTGCCATTGGACGTTCCCCTTGAAGGACATGAATATCCACAGCAGTTTGGCTGTCAGCAGCAGTTGAGAATACCTGTGATTTTGATGTAGGGATGGTGGTATTACGATCAATTAATTTCGTAAATACGCCGCCCATTGTTTCAATACCAAGCGATAATGGAGTAACATCAAGCAAGACAACATCTTTAACATCACCAGTGATAACTCCACCCTGAATAGCAGCACCCATTGCTACAACTTCATCTGGATTTACGCCGCGGTGAGGCTCCTGTCCAGTTGCTTTTTTAATTGCTTCTTGCACAGCAGGAATTCGTGTTGAACCACCTACAAGAATTACTTTATCAATTTGTGATGGCGACATGCCAGCATCGCTAAGAGCTTGACGAGTTGGACCCATTGTCCGTTCCACAAGATGAGCGGATAATTCATCAAATTTCGCTCTGGACATGGTTACTTCAAGGTGAAGCGGTCCAGCAGCCCCAGCTGTGATAAATGGAAGCGAAATTTGTGTTGAAGTTACACCAGATAAATCTTTTTTCGCTTTTTCTGCAGCATCCTTTAATCGCTGTAAAGCCATTTTATCTTGAGAAAGGTCAATACCATTTTCTTTCTTGAATTGGTCAACTAAATAATCAATAATCACTTGGTCAAAATCGTCACCACCAAGTCGATTATCACCTGCAGTTGCTTTAACTTGGAATACGCCGTCTCCAAGTTCAAGAATGGAAACGTCAAATGTACCACCACCAAGATCGTAAACAAGGATTGTATGATCATGATCGGTTTTATCTAGACCGTAAGCAAGCGCTGCAGCAGTCGGTTCATTGATAATACGTTCTACTTCAAGGCCAGCAATTTTTCCGGCATCTTTAGTTGCTTGACGTTCTGCATCATTAAAATAGGCCGGTACCGTAATAACAGCTTTTGTTACTGGCTCACCAAGATAATCTTCAGCAAATGATTTTAAATATTGAAGAATGATGGCAGATAGTTCCTGTGGAGTATAATTCTTGCCTTCAATCTCTTGCTTAAAACTTGTGCCCATATGACGTTTGATTGACATGATTGTATTTGGATTCGTAATTGCTTGGCGCTTTGCCACTTCTCCGACTTGACGCTCTCCATTTTTAAATGCAATAACGGAAGGAGTTGTACGATTTCCTTCTGGATTCGGAATTACTTTTGGTTCTCCGCCTTCAAGCACAGACACACAAGAGTTTGTTGTTCCAAGGTCAATACCAATTATTTTACTCATTGACTTTTCCTCCTAAATAAATATGTAAACTTATTGATTTACTTTTACCATTGCTGGGCGAATAACACGGTCCTTTAATAGATAACCCTTTTGAAATTCATCAGTAATAATATTGGATCCATAATTCTCATCCTCACCCTGCATCACGGCATGATGCTGATGTGGATCAAACTCTTTACCAACAGCTTCAATTTGTTCAACACCTTCTTTTTTCAAGGCATCTAAAAGACTACGATACACCATATCCATACCTTGCAAAAGTGACTTTGTTTGTTCATTGTCAGCTTCTATATTCATTGCCCTTTCAAAATTATCTAATGCAGGCAACAATTCGGTAATTAATGCTTGGGCTCTATATTTTTCGCTCGCATCTAGATCCAATCTAGTGCGACGGCGGAAATTATCAAAATCTGCTTGAAGTCGTAGATAACGATTATCTGCCAACTCTAACTTACTGTTTAGCTGTTGAATTTCTTGCAGTTGCTCTTCAATGGGATTTACATCCGTTTGTTCCGTTGTTTCCATCTCATCCGAAACAGTCTCTGCTGCTTTTTCTTCAGTAAGTTCAACGTGATCAGTACTCTCAGTTTCTACTTCTTCTTTCAATGTTTCGTTTCTCTCATTCATCAACTTACTCACCTCCCTTAAAGCATTTGCTTTTTTTACAAAAAAATCAATATTCATAGTTAAAGGGGTGAAACAAACAGGCATTTCACCCTTACTCAATATTACCTTTGCTAATTGGTTTGATACAGCTTCGTTAAGACCGCGGTCAAATCCTTGCTAAAAAATTGCAGCAGGCTAATCACACGTGAATATTCCATTCTTGTTGGACCAAGGATGGCAATGGTGCCTAAATTTTCAACACCTGCCGAATAGGTAGCTGTAATTAAACTACAATTATCCATAATACTATTATTGTTTTCCCTGCCAATTTTGATATGAATACCTGCCGATTCAGTTCTGATTAAATTATATATCCACTCTTCTTGATCAATCATTGTTAGAAGACTGCGGATTTTTGTAATATCATGAAATTCCGGCTGGCTTAACATATTTGTTTTTCCCCCGAAGAAAAGCTTTTCGGTTGCTGGCATTTTTAAAGAATCTGCAATCGTATGAAGCATTAAATCGTAGTTATGGATATGCTGTCTTAACAGCATCGCCACTTCCTTATAGATCTTATCGTTTAAATCATCAAGAGGCACTCCTGCTAAACGATTGTTCAAAATATTAACGGTTTTTTCTAAATCACTCGCATCAACCGAGGCAGGCAATGAAAAGGTTCGATTTTCAACATGGCCTGTATCGGTAACAAAAATAGCGACTGCTGTTTCTTTATTTAACGGTATGATTTGGATTTTTTTCAACTTATTAATACTCACGGCTGGTCCAAGAACAATCGAAGTATAATTGGTTAGATCCGATAGAATTTTAGCAGATCGTTGAATAATTTTTTCAAACTCAAAAATTTTCTCTGCAAAAATAGATTGAATAATCGTGATATCTTGCTGATTTAAAACCTGAGGCGACAGTAAATGATCAACATAATACCGATACCCTTTTTCCGATGGAACACGCCCTGAAGAGGTATGCGTTTTTTCAATAAATCCCAACTCTTCAAGGTCAGCCATTTCATTGCGAATCGTTGCTGAACTGAAGGAAATTTCCTCCTTTTTCGACAAACTCCTCGAGCCAACTGGTTGGGCAGATCGAATAAAGTCATCAACAATAACCTGAAGAATTAACAATTGACGATCTGTTAACAACATTCATCACCTCTGTTAGCACTCCCAGTTACCGAGTGCTAATTATACTAATAAATTATCAAAAAAGGGGGGATGGTGTCAATCATTTGATACTAAGAAAAAGCAGAACCTACTTCCAAGTCAAACAGTAACTAAGAAGGATTGAAAAACTTCATTTCCTAATAGCCGGCCCTTTTTTGTTAAAAATATTTTTTCTTTCTCCACTTCGATCCATTGTTTAGTAATTAAGTCGGCAATCTCATTCCTAAATATGTCTCGTGGGTCCCGGTCAAATTTCTCGATAAAATGAGAAATCGAAACTCCCTCTGTTTTACGTAACCCAAGGAACATTTCCTCTTCCATTTGTTCAGCTTTGGTTACCAGATGGTCTTCTAAAATCGGAAGAACACCGCTGTTTATTTGCTCGATATATTTTTTCAATGGACCTGAATTGGAGCGTCTGATTCCATTTAGATAACTGTGTGCACCAGCCCCAAAGCCATAATAATATTCGTTATTCCAATAGGTTAAGTTGTGCTTGCTTTCAAATCCAGGTTTTGAAAAATTGCTTATTTCATATTGTTTAAATCCTTGTTTTTCCATTTTATCCATCAAAAGCTCATACATCGCAGCTTCTACATCTTCACCTGGCGTTGCTAGTTTGCCTTTTTTCAGTAAGTTATAAAAAACCGTCTTTGGTTCAATGATTAAGGAATAAGCGGAATAATGAGTAATATCTAAGGAAAATGCCTCAATTAATGATTCTTCAAAATCTGTAATGGTTTGTGTTGGCAAGCTAAAGATGAGATCTATACTGATATTTTCAAATCCTACCTTTTTGGCATTTTCTACGGATTGATAAACATCCTTTGCTCGATGGACACGGCCGATTTTCTTTAACAGCTCATCATTAAAGGTTTGGACTCCAAGACTGATTCGGTTTACACCCGCATCCTTTAATATTTGTAATTTCTCCTTTGTTAAATCACCAGGATTTGCTTCAAAAGTGAATTCCAGCTTTTCGGCTTTGGGTAAATTCCTGTTAATACTTTCACAAAATCGATATAGCTGTTGTTCATTTAAAGAAGTCGGCGTGCCACCCCCAACAAATATCGTTTGCAGGTGATTTGTCGGATATTGAGCAAGAGTCATCTTCATTTCTTGGTCAAGAGCCTGCAAATAGTCATCTACAGGCTGTCCTTTTAGAAACACCTTATTAAAATCACAATAATGGCAAATATGTTCACAAAAAGGGATGTGAATATAGGCAGCTTGAATCATGTTTACACCTTCTCTTCTCATAACAAAAAGAGGCTGGATTTCGCCTTTAAGTAGACTAGTCCCACCCTCCCAATTAGTTTTTTATTTCTTTGTATTATTATCATCCATTTTTAAGACAGCCATAAATGCCTCTTGAGGTACTTCAACGGATCCGACTTGCTTCATCCGTTTTTTACCTTCCTTTTGTTTCTCGAGCAATTTACGCTTTCGGGAGATATCCCCGCCATAACATTTTGCCAATACGTTTTTCCGCATAGCTTTAATGGTGGAACGAGCAACAATCTTTTGACCGATAGCAGCTTGGATTGGAACCTCAAATTGCTGTCTTGGGATTAGTTCCTTCAATTTGTCAACGATTACTTTACCGCGGTCATAAGCAAAATCCTTGTGGACAATAAAGCTTAAGGCATCGACTTTTTCAGCGTTTAACAAGATATCCATTTTAACCAGGCTGGATGGTTTATAGCCAATCAGTTCATAATCGAAGGAGGCGTAACCCCTTGTACTTGATTTCAGTTGATCAAAGAAATCATAGACAATTTCAGCCAATGGAATTTCATAAATAATGCTTACCCGATTTTCCCCTTGATACTGCATATCAATAAAAATTCCACGCTTGAATTGGCATAGCTCCATAATAGCTCCAACATACTCGTTTGGTGCCATCATTGTTGCTTTCACATATGGCTCTTCGACACGATCAATTTTCTGCGGGTCCGGTAAATTAGACGGGTTATCCACTTTCAACTCGGAACCGTCTGTCATATGAACATGATAAATTACGCTTGGTGCTGTTGTAATTAAATCAATTTTGAATTCACGTTCAATCCGTTCTTGGATGATTTCCATGTGAAGCAGTCCGAGGAATCCGCATCGGAAGCCAAAACCAAGTGCCTGAGAGGTTTCTGGTTCGAATTGTAAGGCCGAATCATTCAATTGTAACTTTTCAAGTGCTTCACGAAGGTCATTAAATTTGGCCGTGTCGATTGGGTAAAGACCGCAATAAACCATCGGATTAAGCTTTCGATAACCTGGAAGCGGCTCAGTAGCCCCATTCTTCGCATTTGTGATCGTATCACCGACACGTGTATCGCCAACGTTTTTAATAGATGCTGTCAGAAAGCCAACATCACCAACGGTTAACTCATCAAGCAACGTCGATTTCGGTGAAAAAACACCTACTTCATTTACTTCAAACTCTTTTCCGGTTGCCATCATTTTTATTTTGTCGCCCACTTTAACAGAACCATCGACAACACGAATATAGGCAACAACTCCACGATAGGCATCATATAAGGAGTCAAAAATCAAGGCCTTTAATGGTGCATCCGGATCCCCAGTTGGCGCCGGCACAGTTTTGACAACTTGTTCAAGGATTTCTTCAATGCCAATTCCTGCTTTGGCGGAGGCTAAGACAGCTTCTGAGGCATCTAGGCCAATGACTTCTTCAATCTCACCGCGAACCCTTTCAGGCTCGGCACTTGGTAAGTCGATTTTATTAATAACCGGCAATATTTCAAGGTCGTTATCAAGGGCAAGGTATACGTTCGCTAGTGTCTGTGCTTCAATTCCCTGCGCAGCGTCAACGACTAAAATAGCCCCTTCGCATGCAGCAAGGCTCCTTGATACCTCATATGTGAAATCGACGTGTCCCGGTGTATCAATTAGATGAAAAATATATTCTTCTCCATCTTTTGCTTTATATTTTAACTGAACGGCATTTAACTTGATTGTAATCCCGCGTTCTCTCTCTAAATCCATTGAATCCAAGAGCTGGTCTTTCATTTCTCGAGATGACAGCGCATTGGTTTTTTCCAATATACGATCTGCCAATGTGGATTTCCCATGGTCAATATGAGCAATAATCGAGAAATTTCTTATCTTTGCTTGTCGTTTGAGTCTTTCTTCTCTGTTCATGGTCGTTCACTCCTACTTTACTCGCACATGTACACTATTGTTGATTATATCAGCAAAGAAAAGTGGAAATCAATGTTTTTAGAACAAGAAACTGCCTACGTAGAACACTTCTACATCGACTTTAGCTTTCTTTTTTCGTGGAAACGCCTACGTAGAACACCTCTACATCAGCTTTCGCCTTCTTTTTTCGTGGAAACACCTACGTAGAGCCCCTCTACATCGGCTTTTGCCTTCTTTTTTCGTGGAAACACCTACGTAGAACACCTCTACATCGGCTTTCGCCTTCTTTTTTCGTGGAAACGCCTACGTAGAGTCCCTCCCCGACTTTTGCCTTCTTTTTTCGTGGAAACGCCTACGTAGAGTCCCTCTACATCGACTTTCGCCTTCTTTTTTTGTGGAAACGCCTACGTAGAGTCCTTCTACATCGGCATACCCCTTCATTTTTCGTGGAAACACCTACGTAGAACACCTCTACATCGGCTTTTGCCTTCTTTTTTCAATAGCAGCACCATTGTGGCGCCGCTTTCATGACTAATCCGTTATTAGTTGAATCAATTTTTCGGAGGCGCTGGAAATACCGTTTGACATTTTCTTTCCCATCGAAGAGAAGAAATTAAACGCACTTATTTCCTCTAATTTCTTCTTTTTCGCCTCAATATCATGACTAGTGATATCCTTACCTAAAAAGGAGGCCCTTAAATCAGTATTCGTTTCTTTTATCGAGACAGCATTTTGAAAGTTTGGATCGTCATAGCCCTTCATTTTATGAATTCCGCCATTTGCAATTTGCATTCCGGTTAAAACGGAGATGAACATAAGAACGGCAATTCCAAAACTTTTCAGGATAAACATTTTCATAAATATGCTCCCTTACAGCTATTGTTTTTTTGTCGATTGGTCAACATCCTTGTTCACTTTCTCTGCCTGCCAGTAATATTCACTAAACACATCTGCAAGAGCGTCAGCCGAACGATTTAATTCTTCAAACGTATTATCGACGCCGCCGAATTCGATTAAGATTGCCTTATCTGATAGGTTTTGATTATAGATACTATTTGAGCCTGCATAATTTTTTACAATAACTCCCCGGCTTAGACCCTTATATTTTTTTTCTAAAAGACTATGAAGTTCCCTCGCCAACTTTTCATTCTTTTCATAATTGGGGTTTTTACCACCGATGATAAAGGCAAGTTTAGCAAATGAGTTCCCGTTTATAGTAACAGTTGTTTTGTCTTTTCGTTGTGAGTCTCTATGGATATCGATTAAATACTGTAAATCACGATTGGAAGCCATCGCAGCTTGAACAACCGAGCCGGATTCTTGGTAAGACCTTGTGTAACTTATCCCTTTTTTATTTAAATTCGCCTGAATATCAGTTTTATCAATAAACGTACCAATTCCTCGACCTTCTAAGCTCGTTTTTAATTGATCGCCAATTTTGGTTACGTTAATTTGAGAATGGTAGGCCATATCCGGATCCGTTACACCTTTAAGATAGGGTAAATAGGATTCCCTTGTATGTGTGAAATAAACGTAAACCAATTTGCGCTTGCCTGTGGATTGATCCGGCGTTGTTGGAGGCTTTTCACCTGTTGGTTTCTCAAGTCCTTCTAAATTCTGCAGCGCTGCCTCCCGCTCGGCTTTCATTATTTCAATCGGTGGCGAAGACTCAATTGGCATATTCGTATAATTCGTCCCTTCGCCAGCAACAACAATTTTCCCATCAAATTGAAAGAATCCAGGGAGCTCCCTTCCCAGAAGGCTTCGCGGGTCATTCAGATTAATATTGCTTGCTAACTTAATTACCAAACTGGTCAGCTTGGGGGTTGCCGCCAACTTTTTTTCCGCCTTCAAAAAATGATGGTTTTCCCAACCCATTAGTTGATATAGCCATTCACCGTTTACATTTATAGTTGCTTGATTTACTGAGGACGACATTAGTCTATATTGTGGCTTTAACGAAGTTAAGAGCCCGCTGATTGAAAAGACCAATATCATAAATAATGATAGAGCCGCGACAATTTTTAGAATACTTGTTCCTTGTACGCTCAGAAACGTACTTGATGTTCTAGCATTTTTCATGGTTCCACCCCGCTTCAACAATTCTAGTAAATCTTATGACAATACTAGAATTGATAGAACCATTTATTTTTTCTAGAAAATGAACTAATAGGGACCTCAACTTGCCCGGCCCCTTAAAGCAAAAAGCTATTTTGTATAAAATCCAGCATTCTCTTGATCAACCACACTGTGAAGTGAGGCATTCAACCCGTTCGCCAGCAGATTTGCCATATCCTCTATGAAAACGTCTACTTCCTTTGGTGTCACCATTAAATTGTGGCCGATTGGGGACAGGACTTCATAGATTAACTTTCGTTTTTCATCATCTGACAAGGTGCCTATCATACCGAGAAACGTCTTCCGATGTTTTTCTTCAGGTAAATCTTCTTCCGTTAGCTTTCTTTTTTCGCCAAAGCTCATTCCTGCTGGTGCAAGTGCCCTTGAAGGGCGATTACCTTCTCTCAACTCTTTCCCAAAATGTTTTAGAATGAAATCGATTGTGTCACTTGTAATTGACACAGCATCTACAACCGTTGGAACTCCGATGGCAATGACAGGAATGCCCAATGTTTCTTTACTGAGTTCCTTTCTTTTGTTACCGACTCCTGAACCAGGGTGAATGCCAGTATCGGAAATTTGGATGGTCGAATTTACTCTCTCAATGGATCTTGAAGCCAAAGCGTCAATGGCAATCACAAAATCAGGTTTTGTTTTTTCAACAACGCCAAAAATAATATCACTTGTCTCAATCCCTGTCAGACCCATAACACCTGGAGATAATGCACTTACGGAGCGATATCCTTCCTCCACATTTTCCGGCTGTAACTGGAATAAATGACGTGTGACAAGTAAGTTTTCACAAACCAACGGTCCAAGTGCATCTGGGGTTACATTCCAATTCCCAAGACCAACAACAAGACATGAATCTGTTTTTTTAATCCCGGAGCCTTCTAAAAAATATGAAAACTCCCTTGCAAATATCTCACCAACCTGCTTCTGGACCTCCGTATTTTGCTGACGGATTCCTTGTACCTCTACTGTTAAGTATCTTCCTGCTTTTTTACCGAGCTGCGCTTCTCCCTGTTTAGTTACTTCAACTAATGAAATTTTTATATCATCGACATCTTTTTCCTTGATGATGACGCCCTCAATTTGTGAAAGGTTTTCCTCGTTCCCGACTGTCCCCGCCCTACCGGCAATGACCATTTCCCTTGCTTCAATCGCTAAATCGGTTCGAACAGAATATTGACTTAAGTCAATCGACTCACCCATTTTTTTATTCACTCCTAACCCTATAAATTGAAACTATTTCCTATTTTTGCCCTTTTCGTCCTAAAACATGCAATTTATAAACAAGTATTGCAATATAGGCCTCTATTTGATAAAATACTTCTTGTTCTGAATTATTATGGATGAATGTATAGTCGAGTTCATATAGTCTCGATTCTTTGTAGGAGGTGAATGGAATGCCTAACATTAAATCTGCTATTAAGCGTGTAAAAACAAATGAAGCTAAAAATGCTCAAAATACAACTGCTAAATCCGCAATGCGTACAGCTGTTAAAAAAGTAGAAGCTGCGGTTTCAACTAACGACACTGTTGCTGCGAAAGAAGCATTAGTAACTGCTGCTAGTAAATTAGACAAGGCTGCTGCAAAAGGTCTTATCCACAAAAATGCTGCTGCTCGTAAAAAATCACGTCTAATGAAAAAATCTAACGCTTTATAAAAAACGGAAGCTTCCTTTGCGCGAAGTATACTAGCGCAGGAACACCAATTAATAAATAAGCGTAAAAAAACGATTCCCGATACAGGAATCGTTTTTTTTACTTTTTTAAGCGAAACAATAACATTTCAATTAGTAATGATTTATTCATACCGCCAGTTTTCATTTGATAGTCCGCCTCGGCAAGCAGCTCCATAAGGCCGGCTAATTCTTCATCAGAAAATTTGTTAGCCTGGCCGAGTGCCAGCTTAACACGGAACGGATGTGTTTTCAAATAACCAGCAATTTGCTGCTGCCCGTAGCCCCGTCTAGAAAGCTCCTTCACTTGGTAAATTAATCGGAATTGACCTGCCATGAGCGCCAAGATTTTGATTGGTTCTTCATTTTGCTTTAATAAGTCATAATAAATCCGTAAAGCCTCATCAAGCTTTCGCTGCACAACTTTTTCTATCAAGGAGAATATATTTTGCTCTAGCGATCTGGCCACTAACATTTCCACTAAATTTACATCAATTCTCTTTTGATCCGCGGCATATAAGGCCAGTTTATCTACTTCATTGGTAATCATAAACATATTTGTACCCACAAGTGCCAGTAGCTGTTCCACTGCCTCAGGTTCGAATTCTATCCCGCTGGCTTTCGCACGGTCTTTTACCCAATTGATTAATTCGTGGGCTCGTAACTTTTTTGCTTCAACAATTTCGGCATTTCGTTTTAATTCTTTAGTTACTTTTTTTCGTTCGTCTAGTTTTTCATAAGGAGCAGAAATAACCATTACCGTATATGGCGCTGGTTCCTTCAGATAAGCCTCAAATTTGGCTAAATTATGGTCAACCTTCTCTTTTGATTTTTCTGCAGTTAAAAAAGCTGGATTATGTAAAAAAACTACTTTTCTTTCACCAAAGAACGGAAATGTTTCGGCATCTTCTAAGGCCACATCTATTGGAGTTTCTTCTAAATCATACGCTGAAAAATTAAAATCCTTTTCTTCTTCGTTTAAAACATGGTTAAGTAGTAATTGTTTCGTTTCATTAATTAAATACGCCTCTGTTCCATATAATAAATAAATAGGAGCAAAATCCCTTTTTTTAATTTTTCGCCAAATATCTAATACCATTGTCCGCGCTCCCCTTCATTTCACTCACTACTTATCGTAATGAAGCTTGGACCATTTGACAAGTATTAAAAGGGAATTAGCTACTTTTCCAAAAATCCAAAAAGCGCCAATTCCCGCTCTATTATAAACGCCTGCAATATTTTGACCTAGGATCTTTTATTGCCTGGCGGAGTTCCCTTTCGTAATTATAGTGTAGCCTCTCTTGAGTCAAACTATTTTGACAACTCTTGTCAGTTCAGGAAAAGCAATTCGAAGTAGGCTGGATTTTTTTTACCGAATGACTTATACTATATGTTGAAATAGGAGGGGTAGACTGTGAACGAATTTGAAAAAAATCCGCAGAGTAAGCGTAACGATGCAATCGATTCTGGAGTAGGATTTGGGGTTTCCTTTGGCTTTTTTGCATTAATGTTTATCATTGCAACAGTCATTAAGCTAATCGGTTCATAATTGGATGGCTACATATGTGTAATTTCTAGGGCTGCGAATGCAGCCTCTTTTATTTATCCAATAGCAATGGTATAACTTTCCTATCAGGGAGAAGTGCAATCACACCCCTGTCTTCGCCTAACGGCTTGCCGATCGTAAGTTTTCTTTATTTTTATCCTATGGCAAAAAGTAGAAAAGGTTCCTTTATTTCGATAAAAACGGAAGGTTATCGCCCCCTGCAGATCCGTCCGGTAAATCGTGGTGTTCGTTTCTCTTAAACGCTCTAATACCTCTTGATGGGGATGTCCATATCGATTTTTTTCACCGGCAGAAATCAACGCAGTACTCGGTTTTATTTGCTTGATGAACGCTTCAGCACTAGAGGTTTTACTTCCATGATGACCTGCTTTTAAAACATCAACCATTAAATTAGGATATTTTTTAATGATTTTCATTTCCCCTTCTTGGTCAAGGTCTCCTCCAAAGAACCAGTTAACTCCCCCAATTTGAACAATTATTGTAATCGATCCACTGTTTCGTTCACCGCTAAAATTTTTTTCGGGTGAAAGAACATAAAATATACTCTGTTCAGTTTGCCATTGATCCCCTGCAGCTACTTTGAGGATTGGGATTCCCTTTTTATTTGCTGCTTGGATAATGTTTATTTCATTTTCAGAGGGGGCTGTAACAGATGGGAGGAGTATTTGCTTTACGTTAAGCTCTTTTATAATCGAAAAAGCCCCGCCCATATGGTCCATATCACCATGGGTAAGAATAAGTTTGTCGATTTTCGTGATTCCCTTTGCTTTCAAAAAAGGAACAACAACATCTCTGCCCACTTCATACGGTTTTGACCGTTGTCGCCATTCTTCTTCAGCAAACCTAATCGTCCCTCCTGTATCGATGAGATAGGTTCCCTTACCATGGGGGAAATGAATCAAAATACTATCACCTTGGCCAACATCAATTATCGTAACTTCCCCAAGCGGAGATAGCCAATTCCAGACATGTTGAAAGGTGAACAGAATCACAATCAGCGAGATAAGGTGGACTTTTCTTTTTGGATAAGACTTTTTTTCCCAGAGGTAGAAAATGCCTATTACGATAAGAATGTATATAATTATCTGGATTACGCTCGGCCTGCCAGAAACAAACCGGGCGAAACTTAAATCGGCAAGAGAACCAATAAGTTGATTAGATAAATAAATGATTTTCAAAAAAACAGTGATTAGGATTTGCGGCGTTTTTCCGAATAGAATTTGAATCATTAACAGGAAATATAATCCAGGGAGATAAATAAAGGAAAAAAGTGGGATGTACAACAGATTGGCTGCTATACCAATCAAAGACATTTCGAAATAATGATACAGCAATAATGGTAGCGCAGCCAATTGAGCTGTAACGGAAGTAGCCAGCATGCCTGCAAGATTTTCTTGAAACTGCCGCAATATAAATGGCGCTGACAGAATGATAGCAAGACTTACTGTAAAGGAAAGCTGAAAGCCAACATCAAAAATGACCTTGGGGGTAAAAAATAAAAAAATCATAAATGCCAAACTAATCGCATCAATTGCTAGAAGCTTTAGTTTACTTTTCCATTTTACAGTAATTAAGACAAGATAAATCATTAATGCTGCCCGGATTACAGATGGTGAAGCCCCAGTAAGAATAACATAAATTGGTAAAATAATGAAAAGGAAATTCATCATAAACTGTCTTGTTAATCCGATGCGAAGTCCCAGATAAGAAACCATTCCTATCAATATCGATACATGAAGGCCGGAAATGGCAAGCAAATGGACGATGCCGGTTTTTTGATAATCTCCTAATAAAACCGGATCAAGCATGCTTCGGTCACCAAATATTAAAGCGGACGAAAGTGAGGCAATTTCCTTTGGAAAATGGGCTTCAAGATAATGAATACCTGAAAAACGCAGCTGTTTAATCATGGTCATGGGAGAAGGTCTAATCGGGGAACAAGTTTGAAGTGGATTAGCCTGAATTTCTACAATCCAATAAATATTCTTCGAGGCTAGATAGGCACGATAGTTAAAGCCATTAGGATTTTTTTCACTGGAGGGTTTCTTCATGGTGCCTGACACCTTGCATAAACAGTCGTACATACTTTTATTTTTTACAACTTGTTTTTCTTCTTCTGATTTGATTTTGTAGCGGATGAGCAGTTTTTCTTTGAATTGTTTTTCGACTGCCGGTACCAGTAGCAGGTCGCCATCTATTTTGGGGTCTTGGATATATTCGAGATGAAAGGTGGTTGTTGTTTCGGGAATGATCGTCTTATTTATTGTTACTGCATGGTATCCAACTAGCAAAAAAAGCAACCAAATAGCCATTACTAGAATTAGCTGTGTTTTCTTAAATTGTTTGTTTTTGGATAAGGCCCAAAGATAAATAAAAAATAATAAAAAGAAAGGTAGAAATTTAATAAATGTGCAAAGTGCAGCTAATAAAGAGGCTATTGCAAAATATAGATATTTTCCACTCATATCTTTTCTCCATTTGTGATTTTTAATTTAGACGGACTTTTCTTAATGGTGTGAAACGCCGGCTTTTAACCGGCGTCTACAGAGAAATTTACTGATTAATTTTTCGAAAATCGATGACCGGTTCTTTCAGTTCCACCTTTTCTACTTTCACGTTTGCTTGTTCAAATAATTCGATAGCATACGGGTGATTCTTATAATCCACCGCATAATAAACCTTTTTAATACCTGCCTGGATAATCGCTTTACAGCATTGCAGGCAAGGAAAATGTGTAACATAAACTTCTGCCTCGGAGGTAGGCACACCAAACTTGGCACATTGCAGCAGTGCATTTATTTCCGCATGAATGGTCCTTACGCAATGATTATCAATCACATAACAACCTTTTTCAATACAATGATCCCCGCCTGCTATCGAGCCGTTGTAGCCGCCGGCAATAATTCGTTTATCTCTGACAATCGTTGCTCCAACAGTCAATCTTGTGCACGTGCTTCTTAATGCAAGCAAATGACTTTGGGCCATAAAATATTGATCCCATGAAATCCTGGTCACTAATTCCACTCCTTAGAAATACCTTTTATTTTAAGTGTAAGGGGGCTTGTCCAATTTGGTCAATGGAAGAATCAGTGAACCATAATCAAATCCTTTAATTTTTCAAACGTTTTTTCGCCAATACCGCTTATATTTTTTAAATCCTCCACTGCTTTAAATGGCCCGCTCGTATTCCGATATTCAACGATCGCCTTCGCTTTTGCTGGACCTATCCCAGGAAGCTTTTGTAGCTCCGTTTCATCGGCTTTATTGATATTAATCTTCCCTTGGTTTTGACTAGTGCCTCCTGATGCGATGGGTGGCCCTCCTGATGTGCCAGATGATGTGAAACCCTCTTCCCCCTTTGCTGGGATGTAAACAACCATTTCATCCTGGACATGCTCGGCAAAATTCACCTGACTTTGGTCTGCTTGGTCTGTTAATCCACCTGCCCGATTAATCACATCCATTACCCGTTCACCCTGTGTGGCTAGATAAACCCCAGGCAATTTAATCTGCCCCTTTACATCTACCATGATTTTTCCTGGCAGTTCAGCCTGTTTTGATTGATTGTTATTTTCTGCTTCCTTGCCAACAGTCTCTAGCTTATTGTCTAGCTGACTAATGGAAGAATTGGCTGGAGATTCTTCAAGGATATATAAATAATAATAACTCCCAAAAGCAATCAAAACAGCAGCCACTACATAAAACTTGTGTTCAATTAACCAGTCTTTCAACTGAATTCATCCTTTCTAAAGGTATATTTTATTATCCGTTTTCATATGGTTATAAAAGAATATTTCATGCGAAGGAGGGTCGGAAGATGAATATAGGTATCATTGGTACCGGTAATATGGGGAGTATTTTAGTTGAGGCCTTAATTGACGGTAATGCCGTATCCCCTTCATCCATAATGATTACAAACAGAACAAAAGCAAAAGCGATGTTGCTTAAAAATAAATATAGGGAAATTAGGATTGGGGCAAATGTCGAAGAAGTAGCGTTGGAGTCCGATTTGTTATTTATTTGCGTTAAACCATTAGATGTATATAAAATTCTCGATGAAATCAATCCACATTTAAGTACAGAAAAATGTCTTATTTCGATAACGAGTCCTGTCAGTACAAGCCAAATTGAACAAAAGGTATCCTGTTCAACCGTCCGGGTTATCCCAAGCATCACAAATCGTGCTTTATCCGGGGTGTCATTAATTACTTACGGAAAAAATTGCAATGAGCTGTGGAGAGAAAAAATAGACCAATTAATTACGAAGATTTCTGTCCCGGTTTATATTGATGAAAAAATTACGAGGGTTGCCTCTGATATCGTTAGTTGTGGCCCTGCCTTCTTCAGCTATCTCCTTCAGTGCTTCATCCAAGCAGCAGTAAAAGAAACAGAAATTGACAAAAATACTGCGACCATCTTTGCCAGTGAAATGATTGTCGGCCTTGGTGAGTTAATAAAACAAGGACATTATACCTTACCGTCGCTACAAGAAAAAGTTTGTGTAAAAGGTGGAATTACAGGTGAAGGAATAAAAGTATTGGAAAATGAGCTGGGGGAAGTGTTTGAACACCTGTTTCAGGCGACACATGCAAAGTTTAAAGAGGATCTGGATAAAGTAGAATTGCAGTTCTCTACTCAATAATTCGTGTCAACTTGACAAATTCCTGCTTTCTTTTTATAAAAGGCCATCTTTTTTTATAAGATGGCCTCAGTCTGT
The DNA here is from genome assembly GCF_031988165.1 of Neobacillus sp. Lineage (NCBI taxonomy): Bacteria > Bacillati > Bacillota > Bacilli > Caryophanales > Bacillaceae > Neobacillus > Neobacillus sp. Next base: position 532 of record NZ_DALZYO010000032.1, on the reverse strand, counting down.
CGAAAAACCTTCGACAGCCTTTATTTTTTTATGTCACTTTAACATTTCACCGCGTTAATTTTATTAATGCAACATGTCTGTTGATTTGCGCTCCAATCAACAGGTGCAAATTCAATAATGTCCTCACACAACCAAAAAAATAAAAAAATAAGTGGTGAAATCTATGTTTAAACCAAGAGAATCTTCCCAAAGTGAATATGAATTTGTGTCTATTGATGAATTAGTTCCTGATGATCACCTCCTTCGTTTGATTGATAAATAGATTGATTTTTCGTTTCTTCTTGAATAAGTTCGCCCTTATTATAGTAATGATAACGGCCCACTACTATCCCAATGTACACGTTCGAAAAATATGGTAAAAGTTGTAACACGACATGTATGGGAGGAGCACTAGGAAAAGGTAAGGTTAAATTGCTTATCTAAATCGGGAAAATTGCTTTATAAATTTTGAAAGGAAAAATTGGAGCGAAGCTTCGTAGACTCAAAAGAGCTGCATGGGCTTCGCTACTGCCGGTTACGGGGATTAAAGAAT